>JAYEJK010000204.1:0-3347 GCA_034660535.1 Thermodesulfobacteriota bacterium
CAGAGCCAGCCGAATGAATTACGCAGCCTTTCGCTGATAAAGATGCAGAAAGGCAGGATAATCCCGATAGTTACTTCCAGCATGAACATTTTGCCTTCAAAAGAGCCGTCGACCAGGTAGACCCAGGACTCTCTGTTAAGCATATCAACGAGCTTGGCTGTAAAATAAACGGTCAGGAGGAACGGCAGGAACTTGCCAAGCTTGGCAAGCGTCGGTGACTCATAATGGTAAGGAATTTTGAATGACCGCATTGAAATGCCGGATTCAAAGATCACCATACACGGACCTACGCAGAAGGCCGAAAGCAAGAACAGCATGGGCAGGATAGGCGTCCACCAGAGTGGATGAATTTTGGTAGCGGCAATAACGTTCAGCGCTCCCAGAGATGATTGATGCATGCAGGAAAGCATAACGCCCAGGATGATGAAGACCCAGATAACCTTTTTCATGATCCTGTCAAGAAAATGAAGGATGCCGTTGACTGCCGGCCAAGGTACTCTGTCCTTGAAACGCTCAAGCGCTATGGGAAGGAATTCTATGTACAGAACTGTCAGATAACAAGATACACACATACCGACTTCAAACAGGGCTGAATTCGGCGACCACATAGAAGGAAGCAACATGTGCCAGATATTATAGGAACGTCCGATATCCACAAAGACTCCAAGTCCGACAAATGTATAGCCCAGCATGGCCGTAAGCAGAGCAGGGCGGACTATATCATGAAAGTCATCTTTCATTAAAATTTCTGCTATAAAGGCAGATGTAAAGCCGCCAGCCGCCAAAGCAACGCCGCAGGCAACGTCTACCCCGATCCATAATCCCCATGGGAACTGGTTGTTAAGGTTTGTGACATGCCCCAACCCGAAAAGAAATCTGGCCCCTATGCCGGTAAGCCCTATCAAGGCCATGATCGAGACTATAATTACCCCAGGTGTGAAAAAAGGGGGTTTTGCAATAGCAGCATGTGAAGTATTACTCATGATCGGACCCCCCTTCTGTATCATGCTTTTCTCCATGTTTAAAAAACCCGTTTACATGCATTAAGCCGGCGCATGCGCCAAAAAGCATCACAGGAGCAGCAAATTTTTTGAAAATCCCATGCTGGATCGATTCCAGAAGCGCGGCCGGGCTTTCGTCAGGCATATCTTTCGGGAAACCAATATCCTCGAACGGCTGATTGGAAATGTACATCCAGGCAGTCCCGCCCACTTCGTGCTCACCCAGGACGTGATCAATGTAACGTTCCGGATGCTTTTTGATTCTTTCGTGCGCAATCTCAAGTAGTTCGCTACGCTTGCCGAAGATCATCGCCTCTTGCGGGCATGCTGTGACGCATGCCGGCGCCTTTCCTGTCGGTTTACCTTTCTCTTGAGGCGGAAGCCCCCGGCCCGGTGTAAGAAAATTGCTTATCTTGATATCAGGCTTTGGATCATGCTCCGTGGTGGTGCGAGAAAAGCACATAGTGCATTTCATAACCCTGGGAGTTATACGGTTATTATACTCGTAAGCCGGGATCGCCCACGGGCACGCCTGTATGCAGTAACGGCATCCAATGCACTTCCACGCATCGTATGTAACGGGTCCCCATGGATCCTTTTTAAGCGCTCCAACGAGGCAGGCTGATGCGCATGGCGGATAATCACAGTGCATGCACTGTACCTTGGCGAACATGTCGCCTCCGCCAAGGCCTTTGCCCTTATAACGATTCACTACGGTGTAACGTACATCATCGGGACGTCTGAATTCGTCAAAAACAGATTGATCCTCAAGGCTGTCGATCGATTCGCTCGGGCGCAGTTTGTTCTCTTCATTGCACGCCCATTCACACTGACGACAGCCGATGCACTTTGTTAAGTCCGTTAAAACACCATAGCTTTCTTCATAAATTTCGGGACCATGGTGTGGTGCGCCATGGCCACCGGCCGAGACAGAGGCGGCACCGGCAGTGGCAGCAACGGCTGCAGTTGCCCCTAGACCCTTTAAAAAGTCGCGGCGTGTTGGCATATTCAACACCTCCTTCACATATGGTTTATAAAAATACTTAGCCCTTCAATTCACTGGAAGATCTTGGCAGATACTGCAAAGACCGGTTGAAATCAGAAAATTTCCAGGCACTATTACTATTGTTATAAGGCTTTAAGGTGACGCCTTTTACCAGCAAATTTTTGCTATGTCAAGGTTAAACTTCCCCCAAATATGCGGCCCGGTCATTGCTCCCCGGTAACATCGAAAGACCGACTGAACTATCGGTAATCCGTATGAAGCGGGTAATTCCGGCATGCCGGAATTGGAACAACGCAGTATATCGGTTTTTTTGCGACGCAATCACGGTCGATCTCGTCACATGAGGAAGTATAGATAGGCTGCATAACCTGACAGCAATACAAAACCGTTAAGCCGGCTGATGCCCCGGCCACGAGAGAGGAACGGAATAAGCGTTGCGGAAAAGAGGATCATGACAGGCAGATCACGCACCAGGATTTCCGGAGATGGGGAAAAGGGCTTCACAGCCGCTACCGTACCCAGCACCATCATCAGGTTAAACAGATTACTGCCCACTATGTTGCCCACCAGCATTAAAGCCTGGTTGCGCCGAATTGCGGAAATACAGGATGCCAGTTCAGGAAGCGAGGTCCCAACCGCTGCAAGCGTGAGCCCGATGATTAATTCCGAAATCCCGAAATGCCTGGCAATTACCACTGCGCCGTTGATAAAGAAGTCGGATCCGAACGCCAAAAGGGCCAGTCCGCTGAGAATGAACAAAAAAATCCGGATATAAGAATCCTGTTGTATGGGCCGGGCGTCGCGCTCCCCCATCTTTTTCCCGCAAAGGGCGGCCTTTTTATAAAGGATCCAGGTATACAGAATGAGGCATGAGACAAGACATATGCCGAATAGCCTGAAAAAAGTTCCCAGCCATGCGAAGGCCGCAACAAGAAGACTGACTGCAATGACCAGATAAAGTGATGACGAGATCCTGGAATATTTTACAGCCAGGGGCGATATCAGGGCGGAGACGGCAAGGATCAATCCGATGTTGGCAATGTTGCTGCCCACCACATTTCCGATTGTAATGTCAGGATGATTTCGAAGCGAGGCGGCAAGACTCACAAAGAGTTCGGGCATGGACGTGCCGAAGGCCAAGACCGTAAGGCCGATTGTCAGTGAACTTATACCCCACCGCCCGGCAAGTCGGGTTGCGCCTGAAATCAAGAATTCGCCTCCTGCGGCAAGCATGGTGAAGCCGGCCAGGAAGCCCAGTAATGCGGGCAAAAGGGATGAAGTGTTTGCTGCGGCGTCCATTATCAGTTGTCAGTTGTCAGTTGTCAGTTGTCAGTTGTCAG
>JAYEJK010000205.1:0-3343 GCA_034660535.1 Thermodesulfobacteriota bacterium
GATAATTCTTTCCTTACTTCGCATTGACGTTTTTTACACGGACAAACAAGTTTGTCCATGCCACCCATCAGGCACTTACAAAACGAAGAAAGGCTTTCCTCCCCCAAATTCGTTATAATCAGAAAAATTCCAGTTTATCTGGGTTAGAATTGAACCTATTCTGCAGAAAAAGGACAAAATACGAATTTTTTCCGAGTTAGCCAGCTCCTGAACGGTTCCAAATAAGGAAACAGAATGCTGAAAAGGCTTCCAATAGGAATACAGACATTTCGTGATATTGTTCAAAACGATTATCTGTATGTGGACAAAACAGAGAAAATATTTGATCTGGTAAATAATCCAAAAGGCGTATATTTTCTCTCCAGGCCGAGG
Organism: Thermodesulfobacteriota bacterium; assembly: GCA_034660535.1. Taxonomy (GTDB): domain Bacteria; phylum Desulfobacterota; class Desulfobulbia; order Desulfobulbales; family DAOVYS01; genus DAOVYS01. The sequence goes on from JAYEJK010000205.1 coordinate 373, forward strand.
AGATTCGGCAAAAGTCTGCTTATTTCCATATTAAATGAAATATTTGAAGGAAATAAGGAATTGTTTAAATACCAGTGGATATACAAGGCGGATTACGCGTGGAAAAAACATCCGGTTGTGAGGATAGATTTCAGCAAAAAAAAGGCGGAAAACAAGGATGATTTAAAGGGTTTTATCCTGAATCAGTTAAAAAATATAGCAGGCAGATACGGGATTTCGCTGAAGCGTGATCAATATGATGAAGCGTTTGATGAACTTTTTACCAAACTGAGCGGAATCAATAAAGTTGTTGTCCTTATTGATGAATATGACAAGCCGATAATTGACAATATTGAGAATAAAGAATTGGCTGTTGAGCTTCGGGAGATATTAAAGGGGTTTTATACCATTATCAAAGCATGCGATGAATACATCAGGTTTGTGCTTTTAACAGGGGTGAGCAAATTTTCAAAGGCAGGGGTCTTTAGCGGACTTAACAACCTGGAAGATATTTCCATGGATAAGAGGTATTCATCGCTTCTTGGAATAACAAGAGAGGAGATGGCGGACAGTTTTGAAGAATATATAGATCAATTCGCGGAATCAGAAGGGGTAAGCAAATCCGAGCTGATCGAAAAGATAACATACTGGTACGATGGTTTTTGTTTTAGCCGAAGTTGTAAAAAGGTCTTTAATCCCTTTTCAGCGCTTCTTTTGTTCAAGAAGCTCAGCTTTGGAAACTACTGGTTTCAAAGCGCGACCCCGAGTTTTCTGATTAAACTTATGAGGAGAAAAAGCTTTGACATCAGAAGGCTGAAAGAAATGGAGGTGAGAGAGGAGTCTTTCGGTACCTATGAACTTGAAAATCCGGAAGTGCTTCCGCTTTTGTTTCAGACCGGCTATCTGACGATTAAAGAGTATGACAAAGATTTTATGACCTACATTCTGGGGTATCCGAATTTTGAGGTTGAAAATAGTTTCCAGTATGCTCTTTTGAGCAGTTACAGCAGCACACAGGTGGATGGCTATTTAATCGATTTGATTCGAACGCTTAGAAATGATGATTTTGAAAAATTTTTTGACACATTGCGGATTTTTTTTGCCGATATCCCGTACGATCTTCACATAAAAAAAGAGAAATATTACCAAACAGTTTTTTACCTGATATTTTCTCTTGTCGGCTTAAAAGTAGAAGCGGAAGTAAAAACAAACAAGGGCAGGATAGATGCGGTCATCATTGATAAAGATATATATATATTTGAATTCAAATTTGACGGAGACAAAGACCATGCCTTAAACCAGATCAAAGACAAAAAATATTTTGAAAAATACCAGGGCAAAGGGAAAAAGATTTATCTTTTCGGAGTTGAGTTTGCAAACAGAAATGTAGGTGAATGGGTGGTTGAAAAGGTGTAGCCATAACCCTTTTTATTCATTCACAAGGCTTCCTCCCCAAAATCCATTATAATCAGGAATTTTCTGAGAAACCCGGAATTTTGAAAAAAGTTTTGCGTTACTTATTCTTGGTTGGGTAGTGGGTTGAACCTGTTGCTAGGCATGAATATCTAACCCAAATTCGACAACACACATTTAACCCACCAACATATCCCCATCCTAACAAACGGCAAGGCAACAACTTTTTCAACTTGCATTTTTCAAAACCCAATGCTATTGTGGATTATCCGGATAATCCACAATAGCATTGGGAGTATTGCGTGGAACTTGAAAGACTTCTTAATCTCGCAGACCTTTTGACCAGGAAATCTTTTTTTCTGTTTGGTCCCAGGGCAACCGGGAAATCAACTTTAATCAAACAGCAGTTGTCTGAAACTGCTACAGTTATTGATCTATTGGATTCCAGATTGTATCTGCGGCTATTGGGTTCTCCCTATGATCTGGAATCCATAATTTATTCCGGACACAAAACCGGAATTGTCGTCATTGATGAGATACAACGAATTCCGGAACTCCTCAATGAAGTTCACAGACTAATTGAAAACAAAAAGCTCACCTTCCTGCTCACCGGCAGCAGCGCCAGAAAATTACGAAGAGGAAAAGCTAATCTGTTGGCTGGTCGAGTATGGGAATCCCGTATGTTTCCCTTAACCTGGAAGGAAATAACTGATTTCAATCTTGACAGATTTCTTCACTATGGCGGTTTACCTGCAGTTTATCTGAGTAATTACCCTGACGAAGAGCTTGACGCGTATGTCAACACCTATCTGAAGGAAGAAATAATGGCAGAAGGCCTTATTCGAAAATTACCGCCGTTTTCACGATTTCTGCGCTCCATTGCTCTGGCAAGTGGAGAGATGATCAATTTCACTAAACTGGCAAATGACTGCCAGGTACCGCCATCTACAGTAACTGAATATGTGGGTCTTCTTGAGGACACTCTGGTGGGCTTCCTCCTGCCCGCCTGGACAGAATCCCGAAAGCGCAAAGCGATCAGTACAGCGAAATTTTATTTTTTTGACCCAGGTGTGACCCACATGCTGGCAGGAACCCAGACACTTGACCGCAATTCCCACCTTTATGGTAAGAGTTTTGAGCAATTCATAGGGATGGAGATACGGGCATATTTGAGTTACAGGCGAAAAAAACGTGAACTTGCATACTGGCGTTCAACCCATGGTTATGAAGTTGATTTTTTAATCGGCATGGAAACAGCTATAGAGGTTAAGGCGTCACAAAAGGTGTCCGGCAGAGACTTAAGGGGACTAAAGGTTCTTAAAGAAGAGAATATTTTTAAAAATTATATTCTTGTGAGCCAGGATCCGATCAACACCCGTGACGACAATTTTCAAGCCCTTTACTGGGAAAAATTCCTCGAAGATTTATGGGCAGACAAATTTTGCTGCTGATCCTTTTACCTTCAGCCTGTCCATGAGTAGTCACCTATTACGAAGAATGGGGAATGAATGTTTGCACCAACAAGGTGCATCCACTATGTCTAACCCAGATAAACTGGAATTTTTAAAGGTCCTGGACT
>JAYEJK010000206.1:0-12879 GCA_034660535.1 Thermodesulfobacteriota bacterium
CAAACAAGTTTGTCCATGCCACCCATCACCCATCGCCTCCCCCAAATCCGTTATAATCAGGAAATTTTTAAAGGTCCTGGACTATTTTCAGTACCCCCCCTGAGGGGTGTAAGTGCCTTAAAACATGATGCCCTATGGGCAAAAACACAAAACAATTAATTTCATCGTCATTCCGGCATGTAGTTAGCCGGAATGACGATGATTCATCCTATGTAAATCAGCGAAACTTTGTTTTTCCGATACATTGAAATTATACCGTTAAACCTGCGGAACACTCGATTCCACCGATCATAAACCTCAATTTACGGCATTTGGAATATAGTGTCAAGGAGGTTGGCTGATTGACTTTTTCAAAAGGTTTGGCTATGGTTGCAGCACAACAAAAAAATCTTCAGGAGTAATGAAATGGCCAATGTGGTAATAGCGGGAACCCAGTGGGGAGATGAAGGCAAGGGGAAAATCGTGGATCTCCTCACCCAGTATGCGCATTGCATCGTCAGATTCCAGGGCGGGAATAACGCCGGGCACACGCTCGTTGTTGAAGGCAGACAATTTATTTTCCATCTGGTCCCTTCAGGAATCCTGTATGAGGGGAAAAAATGTCTGATCGGCAACGGCGTGGTCATTGATCCGGACGTCCTGCTGGGTGAAATAAAAGAACTGGCGAACAACGGTCTTACGGTCACACCGGACAGATTGATGATAAGTGAAAACGCCCATCTGATCATGCCGTATCATAAGATGCTTGACCTGGCCGGCGAGGCGCTTAAGAAAACCGGGAAAAAGATAGGCACGACCGGCCGCGGGATAGGCCCATGCTATGCAGATAAGATCATCCGAAAAGGCATCAAGATCGGGGAACTTTTAGACGAAGATCTGTTTAAGGAAAAACTTTTAGAAAACGTTAACGAAAAAAACTTCACGCTTACAAAACAGTTTGAATCCGTCCCGGTTTCCTTTGACGAAATATACGCACAATTCAGAGAATATGCCGAGACCCTGGCCCCCTATATCGGAAACGTATCAGTTGAACTGGATAATGTCAGGAAGTCCGGAAAAAATATCCTTTTTGAAGGCGCCCAGGGGACCCAGTTGGACATTGACCACGGCACTTATCCCTTTGTAACCTCTTCCAACACCGTGGCTGGAAACGCATGCGCCGGAGCCGGTTTCGGCCCTTCCCATATCGACGCGGTAATAGGTATTTTAAAGGCATACACAACACGGGTTGGAGAAGGCCCTTTTCCAACAGAACTTTTTGACGCAGCAGGTGACGCGATCCAGAAAAAGGGAAGTGAATTCGGCGCCACAACCGGGCGTAAACGAAGGTGCGGATGGCTTGACGGAGTAGTTGCCAAAGACGCTGTTCGAATCAACGGAATAACCGGACTGGCCATCACCAAACTTGACGTCTTAAGCGGTCAACCTACACTCAAAATCGCAAATGAATATGAGGAAGGCGGAGAGAGACTCACCTGTATGCCTGGAAATATCAGGAGGGTCGAAAGGTTAAAACCTGTTTACGAGGAACTTCCCGGCTGGAGTCAAGAGATCGGGGATGTTCGGAATTTTGACGACCTGCCTGCAAAAACCAGAGACTACATAAAACGCATAGAAGAGATCACAGAGACCCCGGTTGCCATAATCTCAGTCGGGCCTGACAGGAAGGAGACACTGCTTCTTAAAAATCCGTTCGAAGAATAAATAACCGGGTATGCACTTTACTCAACCGCCTACAAAATAATGAGAACCGCAGAATATCGAACAAGGAATTTCGAATGTAGAAGGAAAAAACAACATCAAGACACTTCATCATTTAACATTCCTTGTTCGATATTCGATATTGAGAATGTCCCTACGGGTAGCTCTTTAGGACATCCGTCATTGCCGAGGCAATCCTTACAAGCATTTTTGTGGTGGTAGAGGCTGCTACATCAGGGCGTCTTCCGACCGGCTGCGGCAAAAATGAAGTAAAGAGACGATTGACCAAACCCGTGTCAGGGTAATCCACGGACTGGCTTACCGACTGTTCCATGTACCAGACCGTATTGCCGGTTTTGACGTTGAGCAGCCGAATCGAGGCATCCACCTTGGCGCCGCCGAACCCGGCCCCTTCCATGAAGTAATTGATGCTGCCGGCCATAACAAGATCCACTCCCGCATCCCTGCCGATCTCCATGGCCTCCTCAAAATCACCGTAATGCGTATTCACCTGTTTCACGACCGGGAATGCCTGTTTTGCCATAAGCACATCTTTAAACAGGGCCGCCACGGCAACGCCCTGCTCGTTACTCATATTGGATGGGACATGAAAAGGCAGAACTCCTACCTTGGACAGCCCATACATGTTGGAATCAGGATGGATGTAGACAACCGGATCAGCCTTGCCTGTGGATGATTTACTGCCCACGGACAGTATGCAGCCGGACAGCAGGCCTGCCAGCATGATTGCAACACCTAAATTCCGCATCATATTTTTCATATCCGTTATCCTGACCCAGCGTAGCTGGATAAGACCCTCTACAGTTGAAAATTCGGGGTTGGTTTTAATTTCGGCCACAAGTCTTTCATTGGGCAAAGGTGGGCACAGCCCACCCTACAAAAAATACATATTTCCACCATGTTATTCTTAGTTCTCTTGTAGGGTGGGCTATGCCCACCGTTATAATGGCCGAAGTTAAAACCAACCCCGAAAATTCAGCATGCTGCTTTGACTGAGATGGCTACAATATACACGCTTAAGCGTGCATGTTTCTGACAAAGGCACTAAACTATCTCTCATACGCGGAAAGGACTGCATCCTCCACACCTGATGAACCGGATGCCGCAAGCAGGTAATTGATGTTCCGGCTTCTCTGGATCTCAATACCCGCCACTGACAGCACTCTCTGGGAAGATGCCTCAATCAGTTTCGCATTTACAATCACTGTGCTCGGCGTGAGGGAATAGGTCCCTGCCACGATGGCTTCCACCTCGTGCTGCTCTGCAATGAGCGCCGCATCCCGAGTCAACATGAGTTCTCCGGCCGCGCTCCTTATTAAAAGTTCCCCTGACTTTCTGACCTCCACCACGCCGAAACCATGTCTGAACAGACGTGTGGACAAGGCCTCGGCAAGTGTACGGCCAAACCGGGATGTCTTGTAAAGGTCGTCTATGTTCACAAACGTGGCTATAATTAACCTGTTATTATTTCCCAGGGGCTGCCTTAGATTGGATTTTAGTTGAATCGCCATGTTTTCGCCGATCCCGAAAAAGTCGGGTGTTATCACGGATACCGTGCCTCCGGTCCTGGGCCGCAATATGCCACACCCTGCAAGGAGCAGCAGTACAATGAAAAGCGCCGGCCAATTCAAAGGCCTTTCCCGCCATCCTTTTTTATAATCAGACATAATCCCTCCCACTACTTTTACTGATCAACAGGAAACGCCCTTACCTGAATCGGGACAGCCGTCCTGACCGGCATTCCCTCATCTGCCAGGAGCCCTTCCGAAACAGAATCCAGCCCGAACACCAGACTCGCACTCGAAAGCACCATCCCGTCAGGATTTCCGAGTATCCTGGCATTAATAAAAATCTCGCCCTCAATAAAAGTGTAAGTGCCGACCAGCATTGCCTGGGATGAATGAACATAACTTAATTCGTCCATATCCCGGGACATGCCGTATTCACCATACGATTCACTGATCATAAGGCCCGGAGTTTTTCGGACATCGATCACGCGCACACCGGCAAGCTGAAGTTCACTGATCAGCTGTTCACTGAAATATCGGCCAAAAGCCGATGTCTGGTAGAGGTTGTTCAGGTTGACAAAAGTGGTTACGGTCAGCACGAAATCATCACCATACTCGTCTCCGGCGTTACCTAAGAGTTGAACTGCCAACTCCTTGACCTTAAACTTTAAATGCGCTCCTTTACACACAGGAATCGCCTGCTCTTCCAGCTTATTGATTGTAGTTCGCCATGGCTTGGGAGAAAAAACACGCCCTGTCCGATAGACATAATCCGGCGGAACCGGATGGGGGTAGTTATGGACATAACATTTGTACCGGGGAGAGGATGTTCTTTCCTTTTCTGCTCCGTTTGCCGTGTGCAAGGCCGTAACCATCAGAAAAAACGTGAACAAACAAAAAATATTCTTTACCATTCCAACTCGTCTCCCTACAGGTCTAATTGATTTGATGGATGGTTGGATGGTTGTGTGAGTGTGTGGGTGGGTGGGCAATAACCTCCACTTCAACCACTTACCGACTCAACCACTCATCCAACCATCCATTCATCCAATCATCCATCCATAATTATGGATTAAATGTATATTCCGGATATTCGGCCTCAATGTTTCGCCAGGACGCACCATAATTTTGCACCATAGGATCCTGGTCAAAGGTCCCGATACCGGTCCGAACCAAAAATATGTCCTCGTCACCGGCGATAAGGGAAATAACCGGAGATACAACCTCAACTTCAGTATTAAAAAAAGACGTATATGTTCCTCTTGAGCAACCTGTGACAAGTATGACCAGCAACAGGGGCAAGATTTTTTTCATAACAATCCTCTATTAAAATTAGGAATTAGTACCTTAGAAAATATTTTCTGCGCGTTTCCACCCCTCAAGGGGGTACTGAAATGAGTGGCAGAAAATATTTTCGTGAAGGTACTTATCCAGGACCTTTAAAGAATTCCAGTTTATCTGGGTTAGGAATTAGGAATTTTTGATTTCATGGTTTTAGACCCTAGGTCGGAAACATCGAAGTTTATCCCCTCTTGCAGGGGGCAAAAGCGTGTATGTTGTGAGTAGCTGGCGGCTTAAAATGATATCATCCACGATTCGTAATTCATAATTCATAATTCATAATTGTTTCCGGGTTTGCCAGCTTAGGTAATTGAACAGAAAATGTTTCCCCTGAACAACATTCTTTTCCATAAGCAATTCTTGATTCCTAATTTCGTGTCAAAAAACCAACCAGTTGAGGGTTATCCGGCACTTATCAGGTAATTCCAGCTTCCCTTTTCAGCAGGAACAATTTGCCCACTTATCTATTGTTCAGCCCGTGCCGACCAGCTATCAAAGGCCCGCCTGACTTAGTATCTATGGATTTTCGGTCCATGGCTACAGTTAACTGATTTTCCTGTTTTTCATGTTTTTCATATTTTATTGCATTTTCCATGCCACAGTGAAAACCAATGTAAAAACGTCCATTTCAAGGCTGATAATCAGCCTTGAAATGTAAAATATTACAATTAATCCAGCCCCAAAGGGACTCGCTTCGACCGATGGGTCTTAATCAAATCAAAAAAATAAATTGCCAAACTGGAAAGACTGGTTATATTTGCTTGTTTATCCATTTCTTACAAAAATAATTTTAATACGAAAATTTTACTGCTCAAACACTAATTCGTAATTCCAATAAATTCATACTTGAAGGAGGCATAACACCGGATTATGGCTCGAATAACAGTAGAAGATTGCCTTGATACTATAGGCACCCCAAATCGATTCGATCTGATTCACCTGGGAATAACACGCGTGAAACAGCATAGAAAAGGTCAGCCGATACTGGCAAAAGGAAAAAATAAGGAAATCGTGATGACGCTCCGGGAAATAGCAGCCGGAGAAGTCACGTTTGACAATATCAGAGAATTCGAAAATCCTGAACCGGAAAATTCGGTTGAGTTAAACGACACCGAAGCGACCGAATCCTCCAAACAAAAAACCACCCGAAACGGATAGCCTATTGATTTATGAATACTGATTTTTATAATATTCTTGGAGTCTCACGCACAGCGTCCGAGGATGAAATCAAAAAAGCCTATCGTAAACAGGCCATGGAATATCATCCGGACCGCAATCCTGACAACAAACAGGCGGAAGACAAATTCAAGAGTGCTGCTGAGGCATACGAAGTGCTGGGTGATCCGGAAAAACGTAAAATCTACGACCGATATGGCATTGAAGGCCTTAGGAACAGCGGTTACAGCGGTCCGGGTAATTTTGAAGACATTTTCTCGAGCTTTGGAGATATCTTTGAAGACCTCTTCGGTTTTGGAACCGGTAGACCGGGTAAAAGAGGAACTCGTTACGGCCCTGTCCCGGGCGCCGATCTCCGTTATGATCTGACAATCTCCTTCATGGACGCGGTCCACGGAACCAGCAAGGAAATCGAAATATCAAAAAAAGAGACATGCTGGACATGCGAAGGCTCCGGGCTGAGACCAGGCTACCAGCCGGAGATATGCCCTGCTTGCCAGGGCAGGGGTCAGATTATGCGTGCCCAAGGCTTTTTCAGGTTGAGCACCACTTGTCCGCAGTGTCACGGGCATGGCCGAATCATTAAGGATCCCTGCAATGACTGCGGAGGCACAGGCCTTGTCAGCAAGAAAAAAAAGGTATCCTTTAAAATACCTGCGGGTGTGGATCATGGCTCCAGGATGCGATTGCGGGGTGAGGGAGAAGGCGGGCGCCGCGGCGGAGAGCCGGGTGATCTTTACATAATTATTTATGTAGAGCCTCATGAATTCTTCCAGCGTGACGGCAATTACATTCTCTGTGAACTCCCGATTTCCATGACCCAGGCAGCATTGGGTTGCAAACTGGAAGTGCCGTCCATTCACGGAAAAACCGAGCTTAAAATCCCGGCGGGAATCCAGCAAGGACAAACATTTGTTATAAAATCCGAAGGGATCCCCAGCCTCAGGGGAGAAGCCCGGGGAGATATGATAATCCAGGCCGACATAAAAATCCCTGACAGTCTAACTAAAAGACAGGAGGAGTTGTTAAAGGAATTCAGTGAGATCGAGGAAGCAAAAGAGGAGCGCCGGGAAGGGGGATTCTTTAAAAAACTGTTTGATCATCTGGCATAAAAATGACACAAAAAGGTCTCACCCACTTTGATGCTGCCGGCAACGCACGCATGGTAGACGTCAGCTCTAAGTCCGACACTGTCCGAGAGGCTGTTGCATCCGGCATAATAAAAATGTCTCAAAATGGATACAGCCGGGTCGAAGCAGGCACGACCGCCAAAGGTGACGTCCTTGGAGTGGCGCGTCTTGCCGGGATCATGGCTGCAAAAAAGGTGGGTGATCTGATCCCTTTAACACATCCTCTTGCCATTAATAGTGTAGAAATCGACTTCAGATTTGATGACCTTGAAAAAACAATAGAAATAAGTGCAAAGGTAAAAATCACCGGCAAAACCGGTGTGGAAATGGAGGCCCTCACCGCTGTCTCCGTGTCTGCCTTGACCATTTATGACATGTGTAAGGCTGTTGACAAAGGCATGGTAATCAGCGACATAAGGCTCCTTTCCAAGAGAGGCGGCAAAAGCGGTACATACACCTGCGGTGAAGGTCGAAGGTAGAAGGTGGAAGGTAGAAGGGTAAACGTTTGTCAACCTTCAACGGCTTTTAGAAGAGCATCAATCGTAAATCAGGAGATTAATCGGCATGGATGAGGAAAAACTGAAATACTTCAGGAAAAAACTTGAAAAAATGAGAGATGACCTGCTATCTGAGGCAGACAGAACTATTTCCGACATGACGGATCATTCTTCTCAATATCCTGACCCTACGGATCGTGCCAGCGCCGAATCAGATCGCAATTTCGAACTGCGTATTCGTGACCGGGAGCGAAAACTGCTTGCCAAAATCGGCCAGGCCATAAAACGGTTAGATGACGAGACGTACGGGATCTGCGATGAATGCGGAGATGACATAGCATTCCAACGGATGGAGGCCAGACCGGTCACGACTCTTTGCATCGAGTGCAAGAAAAAACAGGAACAATCCGAAAAAGCTCAATCAGGGTAAGTGTAAAACATCATGCCGGAACTACGCAAAGATCCGATAGTCGGACGATGGATTATTATTTCTAAGGAACGTGGCAAAAGGCCAACGGATTTCATAGTGGAGAAGCCTGCCACCAAGGGTGGCTTCTGTCCGCTCTGCCCCGGGAATGAGAATACAACTCCCCCGGAAATACTGGCCTATGGCCGATCCGACCCGGCTCCCAACAAGCCTGGCTGGTCACTCCGGATTGTGCCCAACAAATTCCCTGCTTTAGTCATTGAAGGAGAATTGGACAAGCAGGGTGAAGGCCTGTACGACAAAATGAACGGTATCGGAGCCCATGAAGTAATAATCGAGACTCCCAGCCACAATGAAACATTCACCCACATGCCCCACGACAGGATGATCCTGACTTTCCGGGCATATCAGAACCGCCTGGTCGATCTGGGCCGTGATCCCCGTTTCCAATATGTCATGATCTTTAAAAATTTCGGTCGGCCTGCAGGCGCCTCGCTTGAGCACTCACATTCACAACTGGTGGCCCTGCCGATTCTGCCCCGAATGATCGTATCCGAACTGGAAGGAAGTCTTTCCTATTATAAATACAAGGAACGCTGTATTTTCTGCGACGTCATCCGTCAGGAGTTGAACCAGAATATTCGTCTAGTCTGCGAAAACGACCATTTTATCACAATCACACCATATGCACCGCGCTCACCGTTTGAAATGTGGATCCTTCCCAAGAAGCATTCATGTTCTTACAACACCATGGATGATGACGGTTTTCAGATGCTCACGGAAATATTCTCTGAAAGTCTCAGGCGTCTTGACAAGTGCATTCCTAATGTCCCGTACAATTTTGTCCTTCATACGTCACCTTTACGCTCACAGCCGCTTGACCATTTTCACTGGCACTTTGAAATCATGCCCAAATTAACCACGATTGCCGGATTCGAGTGGGGGGCAGGTTTTTACATTAATCCCACCCCGCCGGAGGATGCAGCGAGGTTTTTAAAAGAAGTGAAGCTTTAGGGTTCGCTCAAAAAAATCGATTGACATTTTTAGCGGGCGCCAAGCCCGGTGATATAAAGACCAGGAGGGTATCATGGCAAAAAAAATCCTAGTGGTTGATGACGAAGACAGCATTCATCTCCTTTACGGTGAAGAATTCGAGGAAGAGGGCTATGAAGTTTACGGGGCCTTGTCAGGAAAGGAGGCCCTGGACAAACTAAACGACATCTCGCCGGACCTGGTAATCCTTGATATTAACATGCCGGGAATGGACGGGATCGAGGTCCTTCGCAAAATAAAGGAAATCAACCCGAATCTGCCTGTTATTTTAAGTTCCGCCTACCAGGAATTCAAGCAGGATCTCGCATCGTGGGCCTCGGATGACTACATCGTGAAATCCGCAAATCTTGATGAATTGAAGGCTGCCGTCAAACAGCACATTTCCTGAGGCAGATAGGCTTAGGGTCTGGAAAGAAATAACTTGGCTTTTCCGTTTCCGAACTGCATCACACCTTTAGTCGGTTTGACATCCCCGAAATCCTCACCGTAGCCCTGCTACGCTTGCGGTTTCGTGAATATCAAACCGACTAAATCTGCAACACATTTCGGATCGGAATTACCCAAGTTATTTCTTTCCAGACCCTTAAGCTGGAATAACGGTATGAAAGATATTCAAAATCAACCCGACGACCGCCGAATCAACATTAAAAAAGTCGGGATAAAAGGCATTTCTTATCCGATCTCGGTTCTGGACAAAAAAAAGAAGATTCAGAAGACCGTTGCCACGGTCAACATGTATGTAAATCTGCCCCACCTTTTCAAAGGCACACATATGAGCCGGTTTATTGAGATACTGAACCGGTTCCATGGCGATATAAACTTAAGGAGTTTCCGGTTGATCCTTGAGGAAATGAAGACAAAACTAAAAGCCGAAGCCGCCCATATTGAGATTGAATTCCCTTACTTCCTGAAAAAAAAAACACCTTTCCAAATACGGTCGGCATCTCCGTATACACTTGCAAGATGCATGGATCCATTGCCGTCGAGGACGACCTGACCCTGGAAATTCAGGTGCCCATCTCACCTCCCGTCCCTGCCCAGATCAGAGAAGGTCTGCCTAGATCCCTGGGCCACTGGGGGGTTGCGGAAATTCGTCTCCGCTTTAAACATTTTGTTTGGATTGAAGAATTGATCGAGATGGTCGAGAATGTAACGTCACACAATCTTTGCTGGCCTGAAGAGCCTCCCGATCCATCGCAGAATAATCATCTTTCAGTAGAAAAATTAGCAAAAGCCATTGGGAACAAACTTGCCGACAGCCGGGACATCAGCTGGTTTGCAGTCACTGTTGAAAATCTGTCAGAGGGTTTCAGTACATTCGCGTCACTGGAAGGGCCGGAATAAATTGAATATTCAAAAACAAAAGGGTAAATATTCGGCTTGATGCCGGAAAATAGCTAACCCAGATAAACTGGAATTCTTTAAAGGTCCTGGATAAGTACCTTCACGAAAATATTTTCTGCCAGAAACGCGCAGAAAATATTTTCTAAGGTACTAAAGCCACCAAATTGTAAATGTTTGGCAGCGCTTCACAGGGAGGCGATCAGGTTGATCAGCTATACTTTGGTATGCTGGTCAGCCTGATCGCCTCCTTGTGGAGTGCTGCCGAATATTTACACAAAAGGAACATAATGGTCCACGAACTGCTGTTTGAAATTGGAACCGAAGAGTTGCCTGGAGGTTTTATCATTCCGGCGCTTGAAAACATGAGAACCATCCTGACAAGAAGGCTATCCGACTTTTCTCTTGAATTCGGAGAAATCAAGACCGTGGCCACTCCGAGACGCCTGACCATATCTGTTTCCGACCTGGGTGACAATCAGCCGGACAGCGTGGAAGAAATCACCGGGCCGCCCAAAAAGGCCGCCTACGATGCAGACGGGAAACCGACCAAGGCAGCCCTTGGATTTGCTAAATCAAGAGGCGCTTCCGTGGATGACTTGAAAATAATCACCACGCCCAAGGGTGAATACCTGATGCTGGTAAGTGAACAAAAAGGTGAGGAAACAATAGACATCCTGCCCGAATTGCTTACAGAGCTGATCCGGGAGCTACCATTTCCCAAATCAATGCGCTGGAGTGACGGCAAAGCCGTTTTTGCACGTCCGATTCAATGGCTCCTTGCACTATATGGCGGGAACGTGATCCGGTTTCAGATTGAAAATATTTCAAGCGGCAACATGACAAAAGGCCACCGTTTCATGGCGCCTGACCCGTTTGAGGTTAAGAATTTCGCTGACTATCTCAACAAATTGCGAAATGCTCATGTCATGGCCGATATTTCCGAACGTAGAATTGCTCTGGCAAAAGAAATCAACCGGGCCGCCCGGGAGGCCGAAGGGACCATACTTCCGGATGACGAACTGATCGAGATCGTAACGCAGTTGGTTGAGACTCCGCATGCTGTATGCGGCGTTTTTGAGAAACGATTCCTGGACCTGCCGAACGATGTACTGATCACAGCGATGCGGGAGCATCAAAAATATTTTGCCGTAATAGATAACAACGGCAACCTGCTTCCCAATTTTATAGCTGTAAACAACACCAGGGTCAAAAACGCCGAACTTGGGGCAGAGGGTCACCAGCGTGTACTAAGGGCAAGGCTTGAAGATGCTCTCTTCTTTTTCCGGGAAGACAAAAAGACGCCCCTGGCTGACAGGGTGGCAAGTCTCTCCGGAGTAATCTTTCAGGCCAAACTCGGTACGCTTCTGGAAAAGACCGAACGTGTCACAAAACTGGCCGGAATGATGGCTGAAAAATTCGCGCCGGATTTTACTGAGACCGTTAAACGGACAGCCGAACTTTCAAAGTCGGACCTCCTCACTGCCATGGTCAATGAGTTTCCCTCACTGCAGGGGGTCATGGGCCGGGACTATGCCATCCTGGATGGAGAAAAAGTGGAAGTTGCAAACGGTATCCTGGAACATTATCGTCCGATCAGGGCAGGAAGCGAACTGCCTGATGGAATACCCGGCACCCTTGTGAGTATGGCTGACAGGCTGGATTCGATCGCAGGCTGTTTCGGCATCGGGCAGGCGCCTACCGGGGCCACGGACCCATACGGACTGAGAAGACTCTCCCTGGGCTTACTCCACATCATCCAGGACAAATCCTTTTCAATTTCCCTGTCCGAATTTGTTAAAAAGGCGCTTGATCTTTTTGAAGACAAACTTAGCGAAGACAAAAAAACAGCTCAAGAAAACATCCTTGAATTCATCAAAGGACGCTTTGTAAATGACCTGACTTCCGAGGGTGTGCCTGCTGAGGCGGTAGAGGCTGTGACCTCGATTTCGTTTGACGACGCGGTTGACTGCCGAAAGAAGATAGATGCACTGGTGTCAATCAGCTCTCAGCCGACATTTACGCTTCTGGCCGGCGCCTTTAAGCGGGTAATGAACATCATCAAAAATCATGGCTATACCGGCGTGAACAGAGCCCTGCTGACGGAAACCGCGGAACAATTTTTGTATGAGACCTATCTTGCTGTAGCGAATGAGAGCGAACCGCTTTTTGAAGAGAAAAAATACGATCAGGCCCTTGAAACCATCCTGAAAATGAAAGAACCTGTGGATGCTTTTTTTGACGATGTGATGGTAATGACGGAAGATCCGGAAATCCGGAACAACAGGCTTTCCCTGCTGACCGCCATATCCCGTCTCTTCCTGAAGATCGGCGACTTCTCAAAGATGTACACAATCACGGCGCAGGATTAGGGTCTGGAAAGAAATAACTTGGGTAATTCCGATCCGAAATGTGTTGCAGATTTAGTGCCTTAGTGGTAATTTTCTTGTTTTTTGTGGCAGAAAAACTCTGAAGTTATATGTGACGCCTGCGGTGCTACATGTTTTAAGGCACTTATACCCCTCAGGGGGGTACTGAAAATAGTCCAGGACCTTTTAAAATTTCCAGTTTATCTGGGTTAGTCGGTTTGATATTCACGAAACCGCAAGCGTAGCAGGGCTACGGTGAGGATTTCGGGGATGTCAAACCGGCTAAAGGTGTGATACAGTTCGGAAACGGAAAAT
>JAYEJK010000207.1:0-12836 GCA_034660535.1 Thermodesulfobacteriota bacterium
ATTCTTTCCTCACTTTGCATTGACGTTTTTTGCACGGACAAACAAGTTTGTCCATGCCACCCATCAGGCAGTTACAAAAAATGGTGCAAGGCTTTCCTCCCCCAAATCCGTTATAATCAGAAAATTTTATATTCAGGAGCCATATGTTTATTCCATTTCTTAATTATTTCCCCAATCGCTTTTTTCGTATCCTGCGGTTCCCTGCATTAATTTTTGCAACCATGCTTTTTGTCCTTATGTTCGATACTGCCGCCTTTTCAAGAAGTGTAACACTCTCTCTTAATCCGAATACCAGATCCTATCCTGCCGGGTACAGAGTCTACTATGACACTTACGGCAGATCGCAAAATTACGGGGATTACGAATTCAATAAAATCGTGAAAATTAACGAATGTGAGTTGATGGAAAATAATATCGTGACTTTCGATCTTGAATTGGAACTTGAACCTGGTCAGGACTATTATTTTTCAGTAACTGCTTTTAACGACGGAAAAGAAAGTTGTTTTTCAGATGAGTGGCACCTCTCTGTCTCGCCTGACAGTGACGGAGACGGAATACTTGATGACGCTGAAAAAAATATTTATAAAACTGACCCGTATAATCCTGATTCAGACGATGACGGTATATGGGACGGCCGGGAACTGGAGTTGGGGAAAAATCCTCTCCTTTCCGATGCCACAGTGGATTACTCTGTCCAGGTAACTATGGACCAGGAGTTGCAATCCATTCCTAATCCTGTGGGATATGAGGTGTTTTATGATATTGACAGCCGGTGGGAATGGCAGAGTGATTTCGATGATTATGAATTCAGTCGGGAAGTGGGTATTGAGGAGTGCCGGCTTGATGGAGAATTTGTAACGTGTGATCTGAATATCGAGTTCAAGCCGGGCGGGACATATTTCCTTTCGGCCAAAACATTTGATAATAAATATGAAAGCGCTTTTTCAAATGAGATATCCTTTACCCTTCCCGCAGACGTTGATTTTGACGGCATCCCGGATGGGGGCGAAATAGCCTATGGGACTGATACTCATAACCCTGATTCAGATAATGATGGAATTCGTGATGGAGATGAACTTAAAATCTGGGGAGAGTGCTGGAGTGATGACTACGACGGGGACGGCCTGATCAACATCCTTGACCCCGATTCCGACAACGACGGCATATTGGACGGCCGGGAGCTGGAACTGGGCAAAGATCCCCTTCAGCATGACTCATTGGCCGAGTACTCTCGGTCCAGGTGACTGTGGATCTGGTGTCAGCCTCAATTTCTGATCCCGTGGGATGCGAAGTGCTTTTTAACACCATTGGATGGTGGGAGTGGGATAGGGATTTCGATGATTATGAATTTAGTAAGAAAGTGGATATTGATGCGTGTTGGTTTGAGGAAGAGTGCATGATTTGCAATATAAACCTTGATCTGGAGCCCGGCGGAACTTATGTCATCTCAGCCAGGATTTTTGATGATCACAATGAAAGCGCTGTTTCAAATGAGATACCCTTTACTCTTCCTGTCTACTTTGACTGATAGTCGATGACATTGACGGAGATGAACTCGCACTTTAGCGCACTTTCTCATTTTCCTTGATTTTATAGAGTATTTCGTTTTTCTTAATCATTCCGTATTTTTCCCTTGCGGTTTTTTCAATATACAAAGGATCATTTTCCAATTTATCTATCTCCTTCCGAAGCGCATTGTTCTCCTTTTTAAGAATTTCATTTTTGGCCAGGTTTTCATCAATTTGTTTCCTGATGTTATAATATTTCAGTGCGCCGTTTGGTGAGATCACATGCCACAGAATAAAAAGAAGTATGAGGATTACGCTGACAAACAGCCATTTCTTGTTTTCAAAGTTGGAATTTTTTTCTCTCATTTCGTTCCCATCCCTAACCGGTAAAAAATTGTCCGGACCGCGAGCCTCATAGAAAAATTTTCCAGATATGTTACAGGCGCAATGGATGATCGTCGAGCGATTTTTAAATGAAAGGTGATTTTTTAGTACCTTAGTGGTAATTTTCTTGTTTTTTATGGCAAGAAATCAAAAGGGTGAAATATTTTTAAATAGTTACACGCAACTGTTAAGGTACTTATCCAGGACCTTTAAAAATTTCCAGTTTATCTGGGTTAGTTTGACACACACTTCTTTCCCCCGAATATATCTTGTCAGCTCTTGCCTGGTTGGCCTGAAAACCCGATATGACGGATGTCTGAAGCCTGATTCCGTTTGCATAAGTCAGCTTTCAGGCTCAATTTGGATTCCTGTCTGTCCGGAACAACTGGGCGGGTTGTCCACTCCGCGAACAGCGGCAAATATTATAGGAGGAGACGGTAATGATGTTCTTGAGGGAAGGGCCCTGGTAGTGACCGAAAAAGGAGAGGACGTGACCAGGCAGTTTATTCTTGGAGCAAAACAGGTTCTTGAAATAGCCGGATCTCAGGAAATTGCGGGAATCTACCTGAAGGCACGAAGTCCATCCTGTGGAATAACTTCTCAACCGGGAGTGACAGCAGCCCTGCTGATAAGCCGGGGATATGAAGTCAGGGAGTTTTGACGTCGTAAAAGTCCTATCTACTACTCTATAACAATTCAAATAAACCTTGAACCCGGAACTCATGATTATGGATGGGTGCCGGATAAAATTTTTATTCTGCTTAACTTTAATTTAAGAAAGACCTCCCGGCCTATCTTAAGGCCCATACCTTTAAAAATATGGCATTGTTAATTTAATATAGCTATGCTATCATGAGGTCTCAACTTACCACAGGAGGTCTCATGGCTATTTGTCCAAAATGCAGTTCTGAAAATGTGTGAAAGATGGTATTATAAACGGAAGGCAGCGTTATCGTTGCAAATCTTGCAATTTTAGGCATACCGTTCAACATCACGGGAAAAGTCCTGATGTAAAACGGCAGGCACTTGAGCTTTACCTTGAAGGATTGCAAAGGGTTATCGTGGTCCGACCCCAGATTCATTTTCCCTTCACCTTTCTAAATTCCCGCTACGTCTGATTTTCTTACACACAAAGTCAAAAAAATATTTTTTGACTTTGTGCCTTATTTAATCATATAATTTATAATTTATTATTTATGATTAATTGATTTCCAGTTTATGCACACGACCAGAGGGGAGTTTGCCTAAATTTTCAGGGACGTACATCCTAACTGGTGTCCATCCAGAAATGAGCAATTTTGTTCAAGGTCAAGGCATGCGAAAAAAATAACCGGAGGCATATAGTTGATATTCCGAGGATTATTTTTTTCGTACCCCAAGGGCATTTGCTGCGCGGCACATAACGCAGAGATTGGACAAAAGGGCCATTTCTGGATGGACACTAACTGACACTCAAGTTTTGCCATCACAACTTCACGATGAAAATAGACAGCCAGGACGCACTGCGGGAATTACTTAATAATATTAAGGTACAGGACTGGATCAAGGCAAGACTTGTGCTGGACAGTTTCGACCGGATCGGAAAGAAGGAGCAGAGACGCATTCTTTTCGAACTTAACAGATGTGAAGACGATGTTGCCGTTCCCCTTCTGGTATTCCTGGCTGTAAGGCATGAAGTCTATGCCCGGCAGTACCCCACCCTGCAGGAGACCATCCTTTCAAAGGCGTTAAACAGCCCGGATATCATCATCAAGTATCTGCGGAGTGATTCCGCCGAACAGCTCTACTATATCAAGCTTGCAGGTGATCTCCATCTGAAGCGGGCGGTCCCTTCATTAGTGGAAATCCTACTGAAATCCAATGATATCCCCACTCTCCGTGCAGCCATCAAAAGCCTGGACGAAATCGGCGATCCGGCCGCAACAAATGCCATATCCGAATTTCTCTACACAGACCAGGAAGAACTGATCCGCCCGGCTATACAGGCGCTTGGCCGTATCTCCACCCCTACAGCCATGCAGCGGCTTGCCGAACGGCTTGGCAAAAATGAAGAGCTGGACATGCTGATCCTCTCCACTTTTGCCGAGGTCCAGGACGATATCGCCCTGCAGAAGCTCAATGATGCTCTTAAGTCCCATTCCGCACGCATACGCAATTACACCAGGAGCAAACTGGTCTCAATCGGGCCAAAGGCGGTTCCTTTACTCATAGCAAATCTTTCTTACAATGATTCCGATCTGCAGATTCTTACCCTGAACACACTTATGGAATTTGATGATAAAAGCGCGGTGCAACCTATACGCAAATTGCTCAACAGCCGGCCCAGAGACTCCAATGTTCGTTTTGCCGCCTATGAGACCCTTTCACGCCTGCCGATGCGCAAAGGCGACTATGTCATTGCCGATGGGCTGACCGATCCGGACGACAATGTCCGCATGGCGGCCGCCCGGGCGATCGACCACAACCTGAATCCTATCCTCACTGCAGGAATAAAGAACATGATTAAAAATCATGACAAAGAGGCTGTGAGAATTATTAGAGCGATTATCGATTCTAAGTCAAAAAATATATTTGTGAGTCTGCTGGAAGAAAAATTTTTTCAGGAGACCATACTGGAATACCTGGCATTCCATGTTCACCCGGAGATACAGAATTTTTACGTGGAAATCCTGATCAATGAAAAGCATAAAGATCTGCCTGAGACCATACTCCGCCGATCAAAAGAGGCGAAAACAGAAAAACGCAAGCCAAAGATCTGCGCAGTAGACGACTCGCGCATGATCCTGAGCGTCTATCGCAGCGTCCTGACTGAACTCGGCTTTGAACCTGTCCTGTTTCAGTACCCTGCCGAGGCGATCGAGTGGCTGTCCACGGAAAAACCCCTGGCCGTGTGCACGGACCTGAATATGCCGGACATCACCGGAATAGAGCTGACTCAAAAGGTTCGCCAACAATACGGGAATAAGGAACTCCCGATTATCATGGTCACAACACAGAGCGAAATCCAGGAAATAAAAACCGCCTCCAATGCCGGTGCAAACACTGTTCTTAACAAACCTTTTAATGCGGAAAATTTAGGAGATGCATTGAAGGGGCTTGGGGTGATGTGATCTTCAACATCTTTGTTTCCGCCATGGACGACGTGGCGAGCAAAGTCAAGGGGCTGAGTATCGGAGGATGGGATTATATATCCAAACCGTTCCAGAAAGATGAGGTCCTGGCCCGTGTTAAAAATTATCTCAAACCGCGGTTCACCTTTAAGAGGATCATTTCCTGGATGGTGACCGTTTGAGGGTAAAAATTTCCGACCAGGGGCCTGGGTTTGACTGGAAAGCTGCAGCCAGGCGGCATGCCTCAGCATCTTCAATCGATGGCCGGGGGGTCTCTATTCTGCATATGAATTTTGACTCCATTCAATACAACCAGACCGGAAATGAGGTGGAACTTGTGAAAAAGTTGACCAGGCAGGACACACCATTAAGGGCTCAAGTAAAAATAAGTTGGACAATATTGCGCTCAGATTTAGGTCGGATTGGGCCGATTGTGAGGTTACAAAACCGCAGGACTAGCAGCGCTAATTTGAGGATTTTGTAACCTCACAATCGGCCCAAAACGGCCTGAAGATGAGATGGAAGATGTACAAGTTATTTTTACTTGAGCCCTAAGGAGAAAGAGGTGAGCGAGATAATCAAGCAAGGAGACAGGATAATCGTAAAGCCGGGCCGTGATATTGTAGCTTCCACTGCGGAAGACCTGAAGGCGGAGCTGAAACAGGCGCTGGACGAGGGAGCTGCGAATCTAACAATAGACCTCTCCGATGTTGAAATGGTGGATTCCATGGGACTGGGCGTCCTTATTGCCGCGCATAATTCTCTCCGTAAGAAGGAGAGCAGTCTGACACTGATAAACCCCTCTGTTGATATCCTGAAGCTTTTAAAAAATATGCGGCTGGATCAGCATTTTTTAATCTTATGATAATACAAGCTATTAGCTTTTAGTTTTTAGTTTTTAAAATCAAAGAGATAGCTCCTTGAGCTAAAAGCTAAACGCACAGATCGAAAGACCGGAGAGTAGCCATGTCCGAGATAATGGATGATGAAACCTTACATATGTATGTGGAAGAGTCACAGGAACATCTGGAAACCATTGAAAGTGATCTTTTGGAAATAGAACAGCAGGGGAAAGATATAGATGAAGACCTTGTCAACAAGGTTTTCAGGGCTGCCCATTCCATAAAGGGCGGCGGAGGTTTTCTGGGACTGGACAATATCAAGGAATTGGCCCATAAGATCGAAAATGTCCTGGACATGATACGAAATTACCAGATGGTCCCAACGCCGGATATTGTTAATACGGTCCTTGTGGCCTTTGACTACCTAGGCGAAATGCTCGGGAATTCAGTTGACAGCAACGAGATGGACATTGCCGACCATGTGGTGGCCCTGGAAGGGCTGGCCAGCAGTAATCTGGCTGCGGAAGAAAAAGAATCGATCCATCAGGAGATGGAAATACATCACCGGAAAGATGAGGCAGTCTTCACTGTTACGGAATTCGACATCAACCAGGCACGCAAGGGCGGCAAGAACATTTATATCCTTGAATTCGACCTGATCAAGGACGTCCACCGCCGGGACAAAACCCCACTTGATATCATAAAGTCACTTGAAGACGCCGGCGTGATCCTGGATATCAAGATCGGGATCAGTGCAGTGGGTGACCTGGACAGTGAAGACCTTTCACCTCGCATACCCATGTATGTCGTCTATGCCTCTATTATTGAACCGGACCTGATCGGGACCATGATGGATCTTGATAATGACAGGATTCAGGTTGTGCCGCAGGATTCAACAGTTGCGGCAAAATTGTCGGAAGTCGTGGATGGAAAATTTGCACCAATTGCTGAAGAGACGCCAAAGGAAGTGTTGCAGGAAGAACCTGGAGCAGAGGCTGCGGAACCGGTATCAAAAGCCATACAGGAAGAAAAATCCCCAAAAGAGCCTCCTGAAAAGAAACCGGCAAAAGAGGCGAAAAAAACCAAGCCTGGTGGTGGACAGGCAGAGTCTCTGCGCGTTCCGGTCATGGTGCTCGATCAGTTGATGAACCGGGCAGGCGAACTGGTGTTGGCAAGAAACCAGCTTATGCAGTCCATCTCTTCTAAAGATATACAGACCGTGATAGCAGCCGGACAGCGTATCGACATGGTAACTTCCGAACTCCAGGAAGCGATTATGCTTACCCGGATGCAGCCGGTGGGAAATATTTTCAATAAATTCCCCAGGGTTGTGCGTGACCTGGCTCGCGATCTTGGAAAGAATATGGAACTGAATCTGGAAGGCAAGGAGGTCGAACTCGACAAGACAATCATCGAGGGTCTTGGCGATCCACTGACCCATCTGGTGCGCAATTCCGCGGATCACGGCATCGAGATGCCGGATGAGCGGGAAAGGAAGGGAAAGCCGGTTACCGGGCAGATTCTGCTACGGGCCTTCCACGAATCCGGTCAGGTGCTTATAGAAATCATCGATGACGGCAAGGGGCTGGATCCGGAAAAAATCGCAGAAAAAGCTATCTCCAAGGGACTTGTCACAGAGGAACAGTCCAAGGACATGTCTGAAAAGGAGAAGGTGAGCCTGATCATGTTGCCCGGCTTTTCCATGGCTGAAGAGGTGACTGATGTCTCCGGCAGGGGCGTGGGCATGGATGTGGTCAAGACCAACCTGGACAAGATGGGCGGCCATGTGGAAATCGTCTCCAAGCTGGGTGTCGGGACCACTATCCGCATCAAGTTGCCTCTCACACTTGCCATTATCCCGAGTCTGCTGGCATCGAGCTGCGGAGAGCGTTTTGCCCTGCCGCAGGTCAATGTCGGTGAACTGCTGCGGATTCCTGTCTCTGAGGTGCGCGAAAAGATTGAAAAAATCGGCGAGGCCGATGTGCTCATCCTGCGCGGCGAACTGATTCCACTTCTGCAACTTGGCAATGTTCTGGGTTTACGGCAAACCTATTATGACCCCAAGAGCGGTGAGTTTCTCTCTGACCGGAGAGAAGGTCTTGTCGACGAACGGCTGGTGAGACCCGACACGCCGGAGTCTGATAAGGAAACGGTTGAAGAATCAGCTGTTTATGAGAAACAGAATGCTAATGCTCCGGAAAGGCGTAAACGCCGTGTCAATGATGTGAACATAGTCGTCCTTAATGCCGGAACATTCAAGTACGGGCTTGTTGTGGATACGGTCCATGACACCGTGGAGATCGTTGTCAAGCCGCTGGGACGTCATCTGAAAAATTGTGGGGTTTATGTAGGCGCCACAATTATGGGCGACGGCCATGTTGCCCTGATACTGGACGTGTCCGGCCTGGCGCGCAGGGCCAAATTGCAGTCACTTGCCGAGACGGAATCTGGAAAACGCATTGCTGCTGAAAAGAAGGCGAAAATTGAAGGGGCCACGCGACAGACCCTGCTCCTGTTCCGCAACGGGCCGGAAGAGTACTGTTCCGTGCCTTTGCAAATGGTGCTGCGCGTGGAACAGATCAAGGCCTCGGACATTGAACTCATGGGCGGCAAAAAGGTGATCCAGTACCGTGGCGGCACCCTGCCTGTCTATGCCCTTGAAGAGGCGGCAAACGTAGAGATGCTGGAAGAGCGGGAAAAACTGGCTGTTATCCTCTTTGTCGTGTCCGGCCACAAAGTGGGACTGCTCGTTGTTCCACCGCTGGATATCCTGGAACTTGACTTTGTACTGGACGAACAGACCCTGCAACAACCCGGTATCAGCGGTTCCGCAATCATCCGGGATCACACTACCCTTATGGTGGATATATTCGGCATCATGCAGGCGCTCAATCCCGACTGGTTTGAAGAGAGGAAGTCTGAGATCATGCCGGAGGCAGCTAAGACAGGTTCAGGCAGGGATGGAGGTATGGGCAAACCAATCCTGCTTGTGGAGGATTCTCCGTTTTTTCGTGCCCAGGTCAAACAGTTTATGAAGGACGAGGGATACGCGGTTGTGGAGGCTGAAGACGGCCGGGAGGCCTGGGAATACCTTAATGAGCACCCGGACGGGATCGGCCTTGTGGTGACCGACCTTGAGATGCCCAACATGGACGGCTTTGAGCTGACCCGCCATATCAAAGGTGATGAACGCTTTGCCGGTCTTACGGTTATTGCCCTCACCTCCCTTGCCGGCGAAGAGGATGTTGCCAAGGGTAATGAAGTCGGTATTGACGATTACCAGATCAAGCTGGACAAGGAAAAACTGCTTGCCGGGATTTTTAAGTGTATCAGGAAGGAGGAGTAGGGCGTTTGGAGCATTTAATGAGTTTAGAGATTCTGGATGTTTGGAGTTAAAGGGGGGCCCCATAATTTTTTACGCTTAGGGTCTGGATGGGATATGGGCTAAAGGATTTGAAAATCGGAAAGAAGCTGTTGGCCGGGTTTTTCCACCCGACGGATTTCGGCCGGGAGAGAGATAAATACTATTTGGGATTGCGCAGTGGATGGTGACCTCCCAGGCAGCCGGGCAGGTTGCCCAGGAGATCACCGAGGTCAATGAAGGCGCCAACGAGATAAGCAACTCCAGCGCCCAGGTCAGCCAAAGCGCATCCGATCTGAGCAAGCTGGCTGAAGAGCTCAAAAAGCAGGTAGGAAAGTTTAAAATTTAGGAGTACATCATGATTGATGAGAAAGAACAGGCTGTTGATGAACATGGCGAGATGATACAGTTCTCCGGTTTTTACATCGGCGACACGCTGTGCGGGGTGGACATCAACCTTATCCAGGAGATCAGCGATAACCTCACAATCACCAAGGTGCCCCTTGCGCCCGACTATGTTCTGGGTATCATGAACCTTCGTGGTCAGATCGTGACCATTATCGACCAGAGCAGGAAACTCGGGTTTGAACCGTCTGGGATCGGCAAGAAGAGCCGCATTATAATTGTTGCATCCCGGGGCGAACACATCGGCCTTCTTGTGGACAGGGTGACGGAAGTGGTTACTGCCG
Source organism: Thermodesulfobacteriota bacterium (assembly GCA_034660535.1). Classification (GTDB taxonomy): domain Bacteria; phylum Desulfobacterota; class Desulfobulbia; order Desulfobulbales; family DAOVYS01; genus DAOVYS01. The sequence continues at coordinate 9,895 of JAYEJK010000207.1, forward strand.
ACAAAAAAGCAATTGCCGAACCGCCGTCGAATATCAGAGGGGTCCAGGGAAAATATTTCACAGGGGTCCTTCAGACTGCACAGAAGGAACTTCTGGCTATTCTGGATGTCGAGGCGGTTATGTCGGATGAACAACTTAACTGAGTTCCTAACATCTCAACCATTTCTGGAATACGTTAATGAAAATCAAGGTGCTGGTTGTTGACGATACAATTTTTTACCGCAAGATCATAAGTGACATACTACAGACCTTTCCCGAAGTGGACGTAGTGGGGACGGCCAGTAACGGAAAGATTGCCCTGTCGCGGATAATGACACTGAAGCCGGACTTGCTCACCTTGGACATTGAGATGCCTGTTATGGACGGGCTGCAGCTTCTTCGGGAGATTCAGAAGCAGAAATTGAATGTTGAGTGCGTGATGCTCAGCTCCAAGACACTGAAAGGCAGCGAGGCGACCATGCAGGCGCTTGAGCTTGGCGCTTTTGATTTTATTCCCAAACCGGACGAGACGTCAGCAGAGACAAATAAGGCCCAGATCAGGACTAGTCTGAACAATATACTGAGTGCCTTTTGCCGCCGCCTGGAAATGAAAGAGAAACTGCGCAGCAAGCTTTCCCTTACACGTAAGGGGCCTGTTGTCAGGCCTGTCGCTGCGCTGAAGCCTTCCGTTAAGGGTTTTAAACGAACGGAAAAATCACAGGCAATCGCCATCGGTATTTCAACCGGCGGGCCAAACGCCCTTGCCGGAATGTTGCCCAGGCTTCCCGCCGACCTCGGTGTTCCTATCCTGCTGGTGCAGCACATGCCTCCTGCATTCACCACATCCCTGGCAACGAGCCTGGATAAAAAATGCGCCCTTAAGGTCAAGGAAGCGGAAAACGGTGAAACCGTAAAGCCGAATATGGTATACATCGCGCCCGGCGGCATGCAGATGAAAGTGGCAAGCAGTGCGGATTTTAAAAAAATCATCCGTATTATAGACGATCCGCCTGAAAACAACTGCAAACCCTCGGTAGACTATATGTTCCGCTCCGTGGCGCGGGAATTCGGCTCCAAGTCCACCTGTGTTGTTATGACCGGTATGGGGGCGGACGGCAGGCTAGGGCTTTCCGTGACAAAGGCCGCGGGTGCGATCTCCATTGCGCAGGACGAGGAGACCTGTGTTGTATACGGCATGCCGAAAGCCGTTGTCGATGCCGGTCTGGCCGATGTCGTCGTTCCACTGGATAGTATTGCTGATGAAATCATGAAAACGATATGATAACTACTCAGGTGGATAGGCTGAAGGTGGAAGGCTTGCCCGGCATCAAGCCGAATAGTTACTCTAGCCTTCAGCCTAACCTACTTATAATAAGTAGTTACACGATATAAACAATGGCAAAGATCACGGAACAGGAAATTCAGGTTTTTTCAAAGTATATTTCGGAAATCTCTGGAATCTATCTGGACAAGAGAAAGGGCTACCTTCTGGAGGCACGCCTGCAGCCCCTGCTGAAAGAGCATTTCTGCGGGACATTTGGTGAACTTTTATACAAGGCCGGATCCGATCCGTCAGGCGGACTCAAAAAAAAGATCATTGATGCTATTTCCACGAACGAGACCTTTTTTTTTCGGGACAACACCCCTTTTAACCTGTTGAAAAACAAGATCATCCCCGACCTTATCGACCGTCGCCGTAAGCAGTATCAATCATCACGCATTCCGATCCGGATCTGGAGCGCGGCATGCTCCACAGGACAGGAGGTATACAGTATCGCGATTACCCTTTGCGAAATGCTGCCTATCCGGAATTTTGACATTACAATTCTGGGAACGGACATTTCAGACAAGGCGATCGCGCAGGCCAGTTACGGCAAATATAATGTTTTTGAAGTTAAGCGCGGCATGCCTTCTCCAATCTTGAACAAGTATTTCACTCCATCCGGCGACGGCTGGCGGATCAAGGATGAAATCCGCGTCATGGCCCAGTACAGGAAGATCAATCTCATGGAACAGTTTACCGGTCTGGGATCGTTTGATATCGTGTTCTGTAGGAACGTGGCAATTTATTTTACGGGCGATAAGAAGATCCAGCTGTTTAGAAAAATTGGACAGGTACTCGCCCCGGACGGCGCCCTGCTTGTCGGCGGGTCCGAGTTCATTGGCAGCGTGGCCCCGGATTTTACGGCACAGCATTATTTGAGGGGTGTTTTCTATCAGTTGAAAGGGCCTGCGGAGGCTGCCGTCACTGCGCAGCTGCCTCCGCAGGCCCGGACCACACTTCCCAAGCCACCCCCGAAGCAGGCCGCGAGGTCTCCAAGGGCAAAGCCTGAAAGACCGCGTGTCCCTGAAAGAGAGGCCGTAAAGAAGACGCAGGCTCCCCAGGCCGTGCCAATGCCCGCTGCTCCGCAAAAAGAAACATTTGCCCCGCAGGAACGGATTCCGGCCGCATCCCAGGTTTCATTGCAGGAAAAACTTATTGAAAAACAGGGAAAGGACTCTCTTCTTTCATCACTGCACCTAAAAAAACAGGCCGAAAGACCACTGGTTGCAGGCAAGAACAAAACAGGTGATACGGAACGCGGTTCTCTGCTGGAAAAGATACGCCATAAAAGAGATAAACAGGAGAATGGAAAATAGGAAAACCGATTACTTTTTCCCACCCTTCAGCTTTTTGATATCCTTTTCCGTCCAGGAGAAATCACCTGCAACCGGATCACGTTTAAGAAATTCGTCAAGCGCGATCCGGACCTGGATCTCTTAAATGGGTCTCTTCTTAAATGGGGTCGGACCACGCTAAGCAATGCTTAAATGGCTTAAATGGGCTTAAATGGACTTAAATGGGGTCGGACCACGCTAAGCAGTTAATATAATGGTATAATCATGCATTGTAGGTTTCGTAAGTAGCTGATATTACTAGACCGCATAATCCATTTTAGGGTAAAAACGTAAAAATAGGTTAC
>JAYEJK010000208.1:0-3292 GCA_034660535.1 Thermodesulfobacteriota bacterium
TTATTTCTTTCCAGACCCTAAGGCAAGAACCGCTGGTAGGCGCGGGCGGTTTTGAACCGCCGACTTCTACCGTGTCAAGGTAGCGCTCTCCCCCTGAGCTACGCGCCTATTCAGAAATAATAACACCTGGAAGAAATATACGTTCACAGTTGTCGGTTCACAGTTGACGGTTTTTCCGAGGATCTCATAATTCTCTTCTGCTTTATGTACCTTTTAACCTTGAACTGTATAACCGATAACCGTGAACGTATATTTTTTTCCAGGTGCGGAATCAGCATATGCTAAACACGTCCAATTACCAGCAATTGTGCCGTGTGTCAAGGAGAAATGTGTATTTCAACCCCTTGTATCTTCGTAAACGTTCACTATAGGTAAAAGAGGTGGTAACCGTTCACGGGAACCCTGAACCTTTGAACCTTGAACCCGTTAACGCTTACGTATCTTCCCGGGCCTCAATGGCCCTTGCAAGGGTGAATTCGTCGGCGTATTTGATGTCCATTCCCATGGGAATGCCGCAGGCCAGCCGGGTCACTCGGACCGGTTCATTTTCCAGTCGGCTGATCAAAAAGGAGGCCGTGGCTTCGCCCGGGACGGTGGAGCTTGTCGCAATAAGCACTTCACTCACGCCTTTGGTCCTTATTCTTTTGATTAAGACACCCACCTTTATCTCATCCGGTCCGATGCCGTCAATGGGAGACAGGACGCCGTGAAGGATGTGGTACTGGCCTTTAAATGAGTTTGTCTTTTCAATAGCCATCAGGTCGCCTGGTCCCTCTACAACGCAGATTATGCTCGGGTCCCGTTTCGGATCACTGCAGATGACACACGGATCTGTTTCTGAAAAGGCGCAACAGTTGGAACAAAGCCGGATTGAGCTATGAAGTTCGGCAAGATCCCCGGCCAGGGCCTGTGCCTCTGCTTCAGGCCTTCTCAAAATATACAGGGCGAGTCTTGTGGCGGTCTTTTTACCTATTCCCGGCAAACGGCTAAGATCTGAAATCAGCCTGGCCAGCGCTGCAGGAACAACATCCATTTACGTGGTACCTCAGGGATTTAAAAAGCTTTTCATTAACAATTAAAACAGCCCCGGCATGTTGATTCCTCCGGTCAGGCCGGCCATCTCCCGCTGAATCATTTCCTGGGCCATTTTCATTGCATCGTTTACCGCGGCAACAACTAAATCCTGGAGCATTGCCGGATCATCAGGATTAATCACTTCCTTATCAATTGTGATGGACAGGAGCTGATGCCGGCCGTTCACTGTAGCCTCCACCATGCCACCGCCCACTGTTGAGGAAACGCTTTTTTTCCCCAGATCTTCCTGTACCTGGCCAAGCCGCTGCTGGAGCTGCTGAGCCTGTTTCATTATCTGTTCCATATCCATCAGGTTATACCTCCCTCTATTAACCTATAACTCATTGTCCTCATTCACCTGCTTCTCGGGCCGGTTCGGATGCCTGATATCCGGCCGTTGAAAATGTCGGCGGTCATTTGGACCAGAGGATCGTCCCGAAGCGCCTTTCGGGCCTTTTGGGGGCTGTCTCCATTCTTCTCATCTGATATGCCCGTACAGCTCCCACGAGCGCAGACCCTGACAATAAACTCTTTCTGAAAAAAATCCTGTGCAAATTCCGTGAGCAATTTCAAGTTTTCCTGTTCTTTTAACACCTGGCAGTCTGACAGGTCGTCATACTTGAGTATCAGTTCCGCCCCTTCCTCCCTGGAATTTGAACAAAGATCAAGCACCACTCCCATCCAATGTTTTCGGTCCTTCACATATAAAGTGAAATCCGCCCAGTGGCTGTGTATGTTCTTTTCCAGAGGTTTGACTTCGTCGGATATGGTCTTAACCTCGGGAGTTGAAAGCGCCTCAGGCTCTTTGATCTCAGCTTCTTCCACGGTCCGGGAAGGAGGGACAATCATCTTTTCAGGAGCAGTATCCACTGATTCAAGATTAACATCCCTTTCAAGTCCAATCGGTTCAGCAACAGGAACTCGAGGGCCGACAGGTTCGGGCATTTCGCCGTCAAGGCCCTTTAAAAGTCCATCGAGCCGATCGATTATGGAGGAAACCGGCACAACCTCTCCCGCCTGAATGGCCTTTATGAAGGTCATTTCAAGCACAAGCCGCGGACAGGATGAATACCGCATTTCCTCCATGCCTTTTAAAATGGAATGATAATAATGATACAGGGTCAGAGGGCTGTGAGACTGTGCCGACTTTTTTATGTCCGCGAGTTCCTGATCAGTCATATCCACCAGGATATCTTCAGGCCTGCCGCTGGTCCTGCATATGAGAATGGCCCTGAAACGGGTCAGCAGGTCGTTTGTGAACCTCTTTATGTCAATTCCGGATGAATAACTCCTGCCCAGAATCTTAAGGCTTTTTTCAAGATCGCCTGCCAGGAGCGCTCCCGCAAGATCCTCGATTACCTGACAATCGACCAGTCCCAAGACCTGTGAGACATCATTTTCCGTTACCTCATTGTCACTGAATGAAAAAACCTGGTCCAGGAGACTCAGCCCGTCTCTTATGCTCCCGGCCGCTTCCCGGGCAATCATTTTAAGGGCTTTGTCTGAAATCGTTACATTTTCCTGTCCCGAGATCTTTTTGAAAAAACTAAGCAGATCGGGAAAGAGGATTCGTTTCAGCTCATAACGCTGACATCTGGAAAGAATCGTGACAGGGACCTTATGGAGTTCCGTGGTTGCAAACATGAAATAGACATGTTCAGGCGGTTCCTCAAGGGTCTTCAACAGAGCGTTAAATGCCTCTGTTGTCAGCATGTGGACTTCATCAATGATTATTATTTTAAACCGTTCTTTGGTGGGCAAAAAACGGATATTCACTTTCAATTCGCGAATTTCCTGAATTCCGCGGTTAGAGGCTCCATCGATCTCATGAAGATCAATTGAACTCCCTTCCATAATTTCAAGGCATGATTCGCAATCATTGCACGGTGGATTGTCTGTTTCTCTACGACAGTTCAATGCCTTTGCCATGATACGGGCCAGGGTGGTCTTACCGACTCCCCTTACTCCGCTGAAGATCATGGCATGGGCAACCCGATTTCGCTTAATAGCGTTTTTAAGGGTGCGGACAACAGGCTGCTGCCCCACGACCTCTTCAAATGTCTTAGGGCGCCATTTCCTTGCCAGAACTAGATAGGACATGGTTTTAAAAAATAACTACTCAGGCACAAAAGCGGCAGGCATAAGGTTCAGGGTTCAGGGTTCAGGGTTCAGGGTTCAGGGTTCAGGGTTCAGGGTTCAGGGTTCAGGGTTCAGGGTT
>JAYEJK010000209.1:0-3292 GCA_034660535.1 Thermodesulfobacteriota bacterium
CGGCAAAATTACAGAAAGCGGTGATGCTTGATGAATAGGTGTCCACCGTGCTCTGAGCAAAACCGGCAACATGGAGAAGCTCTTTCTTGTATTGTTCGATAACCTTATTCATGGTTGCACCTCCCGCGCTGGCTACAAGACCATCGCCTAAATCAGCAAAGAACGCATCCGCCGGGCTGCTGCTAAGATCAAAGAAGAATTAACCACGAAAGACACTAAAAACACGAAAAAAGAAGAAGATTTATTCAGCGTAGCTGATAAAGAAAATTTTCGTGACTTTCGTGCTTTTCGTGGTTCAAAATTGGATCTTGGCTTCAAGGTATTCAAACTCGACTCAACCAATATAAAACCTTGGGAAGTTGACTTTGATTTGACGGAGCGCACCCTCGAAGACTTTATCTCCAACATTAAAACCGATCGTCGCGAGGAGGATGTTCTTTACGAGGTCCTACTCAAGTATGGTCTGGATCTAACCCTGCCTATCACGGAATACACCATCGCCGGTCAAAAGGTATTCGATATCGGTATGGGGGCGCTGATCATCTGCCTGTCGGATGCCATCTCCCTTGATGTGGTCGAAGGCATTGCCAAGCTGAAAGATGAACTCAATCCGGAAATTATGCGCGTGGTGTTCAAGGACTCCGGCTTTAAAGATGACGTGGTCAAAACCAATGCGGTTCAGATTCTCAAACAGGCTGGAATCAATGATGTGAGGAGTCTATGATGGACCACGAAAAACACGAAAAAAAGAAACCACAGATGAACACGGATGAACACGGATCGGGTGAAACCACCTGTCTGCGTGCGGACACGCACAGGCAGGCGGAACATACAGATAACACAGAAGAGGGAAAGATTATTCCATCCGGCGGGGAAGTGTTGATTTATAGGACCGAGGACGGACAGGCAAAAGTTGATGTGCGTCTGGTGAACGAGTCCTTATGGATGACGCAGAGTGATATGGCCCTGTTGTTTCAGTGCTCTGCTGACAACATCTCACTTCACCTGAAAAATATCTATGATGAGGGGGAACTGAGCCGGGAGGCAACTGCCGAGGAATTCTCGGTAGTTCGAAAAGAAGGTTCCCGGGCGGTCCGCCGTAAGATGCTTTTCTACAATCTGGATGCGGTAATTTCGGTGGGTTATCGGGTAAAAAGCCTGGTTGCTACCCGCTTCCGCATCTGGGCGACTGAGCGCTTGAAAGAATATATCATCAAAGGCTTTGTCATGGATGACGAGCGCCTCAAGAACCCGCCTGTAGCCGGTTCGGAAGTGCCAGACTATTTCGATGAAATGCTGGAACGGATTCGGGATATTCGTGCCAGTGAACGGCGCATGTATCTTCGTGTTCGGGAAATTTTCAAGCTGGCAGCAGATTACGAACCGACGTTGAAGGAAACCACAACATTCTTCAGCATCATTCAGAACAAGCTTCATTATGCCGTTACCGGTCTAACGGCTGCAGAGTTGATTCAGCAACGGGCGAATCATCAACTCCCCAACAGGGGACTAACCAATTGGAAAAGTGAATTTGTTCGCAAGACCGATGTCACGACGGCAAAGAACTATCTTAAAGAGGATAAGATAGACGGACTGAACCTTATTGTAGGCATGTGGCTTGATTATGCGGAACGGCAAGCAAAACAACGGCAACAGGTTTTTATGAGAGACTGGCAGGAAAAACTGAATGCTTTTTTGGAATTCAATGAATATAACATCCTACAAAATTCCGGTAATATTTCAAAAAAACAGGCCGATGACTACGCCCGTAAGGAATATGAACAATTCGAGTCGAAAAGGCGTGATTACATAGAAAGTCAGGCTGAAGAAGCATACATAAAAGATCTGGAACAGGCCGCCAAACAGCTTCCTGCCAAAAATAAAGGAGACAACCATGAATAATCAACTTTCGTGTTTTTCGTGCCTTTCGTGGTTAATAGATATCTGTGTCTATCTGCGCTCCATCTTTGAAATGAACCGGCTCTACGGCTTTACCAAATTCATCATTGTTGTGCCGTCCATAGCCATCAAGGAGGGCGTTGCCAAGTCATTAGAGATTACCGCCGAGCATTTTAAAGAACTCTACGAGAATGTGATATTCAATTTTGAGGTTTATAATTCTAAAAAACCTGTGATAGTAAGAAATTTTGCGACTAATTCGAATATCGAAATTATGGTCATAAACTCTGAAAAAAGTTTCCGGTAATCTCAACATCAAAAACCGTGACGACAAAAAAAAGGTATCGCTGAATAAAGCCGTATTTTTAAGCCCGGAGTTCAAAGAGCTTTGGGATCGTATTAAATACAAGACAACCTTCAGGGTAGATTTTGATGTGGAGGCTCTCGCCTCAAAATGCTCCGAAGAAATCAAAGCTAATCTACAGGTGGGCAAAGCCAAGTTTATTTACCGGAAGGCCAAGGCCGAGATTGACCGTGGCGGCGTTCAAACAAACGTTGTTATGGAGTCTGCCAGCGTCTATGAATCACAATCTTTTGCACTCCCGGATCTGATTACCTATCTCCAGAACGAGACGAATCTGACCCGCCGAACAATCGTTAAGATTATCAACGACAGCGGTCGTCTGGAGTCATTCAAGAACAACCCCCAGAAATTTATCGAGCAGGTATCGACTATTATCCAGCACCAGATGCGCCTCTTTGTGGTGGACGGGATTAAATACCATAAGATTGGTGATGACCATTTTTACGCTCAGGAACTGTTCAGTGACAACGAGCTGTTTGGGTACCTGCAGAAGAATATGGTTGAAACCCAGAAACCGGTCTTTGACCATGTGGTTTACGATTCCGATGTAGAGCTGGAGTTTGCTACCGCTTTTGAACGAAGCGACGATATTAAACTGTATGCCAAGCTCCCGGACTGGTTCAAAATCGACACCCCGCTGGGCACCTATAACCCGGACTGGGCTGTGTTGATTGAGGTGGATGGCAAAGAGAAACTCTACTTTGTTGTTGAGACTAAAAGCACGTTATTCACCGATGCGCTCCGCCCGACTGAAAAAGCCAAGATCGCATGCGGCAAGGAACACTTTAAAGCTCTGGGCAAAGAAGTTGAGTTCGCCGTGACCAATACGTTCGAGGACTTTTCAGGGAAGTATGCGAATTAGTATTTGCTATTCACAAAACAATTGCCTAACCAGTCGTTCCAGCGGACGGGCAAAAAGCAGCCTGCTCCCGCCCGCCGTGCTCGCGGGTCAGCGCCGCGATTGGCGAGAAAGCGTGAGGAGATGAAATGGAGATCAACTTTGAATGCAAGGGGTGTCAGAAGGAATTC
>JAYEJK010000210.1:0-9932 GCA_034660535.1 Thermodesulfobacteriota bacterium
GCTTTAATGATTCGAGTCATGCGCATTTATGAAATCGCCTGGTCACCGAGCCAAAAAGGAGACACGGACAAACAAGTTTGTCCATGCCACCCATCACCCATCGCCTCCCCCAAATCCGTTATAATCAAGAAAAATATAAAAGAAAAGGGGTCACAGCAATAACGCTGAAACCCCTTTGTTTATTGGTGCCCAGGACGAGAATCGAACTCGTACAGGGACAAGCCCCGAGGGATTTTAAGTCCCTTGCGTCTACCAATTCCGCCACCCAGGCACATTATTACGCTATAAAAGAACAATGGACACTTATTGTCACTTATAGAATGGACCGTCGACAATAGCGAATTTATTTTTGAGCGAACCCTGACCACTTTGTCGATTTGAGTTATCATATAATCTATTGTTAAAATGCTTTTCAACCTAAAAGTGACGCCTTCTTTACTCAAGCGAGTAACGTATTGATATAATTACAATGAGTTAGTGTCCATTTTAAAAAAATAAAAAAATTATCAAGGTCTAAGGAATGTAAAGGTCTTGACCGGAGGAAAATATTTATTTGACAAATGAGTGCAACCTGTGTTGCAATTAATCGCGCAATTAAACGTATGGGCAGGGCTGAAGGCTTTTAGACTGAAGGTGGAAGGCTGATGTGTTTTGAAAAGACTAATAATAACAAGCTCATACAGGTTTGAGAGATAAACTTTCAGATTAAAGATTTTAAGAATCTAAGAAGAGGTACGTGATGAAAAGTCTTGTAAATAAACTCCTGCTCACAACAATCATTTGCATGGTTGCGGTTTTTGTATCTGTGGAAACAGGATTTGCCTCGGAGACCATCAAACTCGGCGTGGCCGGCGCCCACAGCGGAGATCTGGCATCCTACGGAATTCCATCTGTCAGGGCTGCCGAACTGGTGGTAAAAAAAATTAATTCCAAAGGCGGTGTACTGGGACGGGAGGTACAACTTCTCGTGGAGGACGATGTTTGTAAGCCTGAGGTTGCCACTAATACTGCAACCAGACTTATTTCCCAGGGAGTCCACGTAGTTCTTGGTCACATCTGCAGCGGAGCAACTAAATCGGCTCTCGGTATTTATAACGATTCAAAGATCGTCACAATGTCACCCTCTGCGACCAACCCTGACCTGACCCAGAGCGGCCGCTATCCCTATTTCTTTCGCACGATTGCTTCAGACGATATGCAGGCGCGGCTTGAGACGGATTTTGCCCTGGATGTGCTTAAGTTGAAAAAAATCGCAGTAATTCACGACAAGGGCGACTACGGCAAAGGTCTTGCCGAATTCGCAAAGAAATTTTTGGAAGAATCAGGCCGTGCTGAAGTAGTGCTTTATGAGGGAGTGACGCCGGGCGCCATGGATTATTCGGCGGTTGTTCATAAGATAAAGCGCTCTAAGGCAGAGGCCGTGATATACGGCGGCTATCATCCCGAGGCAGCCAAGATTATCAAACAGATGCATAAAAAGCGGATGAAGACTATTTTTATTTCCGATGACGGAGTAAAAGACGATACCTTTATCAAGGTAGCCGGCAAAGACGCTGAAGGTGTATATGCCACCGGTCCCAAGGATGTTTCGGCCAATCCCATGGCAGTTGCAGCGAATGAGGCTCACAAAAAAGAATATGAAACCGAGCCCGGAGCCTTTTTCTTAAACGCCTATTCAGCCGCCCTGGCGCTTTTAAATGCGATTGAAAAGGCCGGTACAACCGATTGCAGCGCAGTATCACAGGCACTCAGGACGGAATATGTTGATACTCCCCTTGGAAAAATACGGTTTGATGAGCGTGGAGATACCATAGGCATTGGATTTTCCATGTACCAGGTGCAAAACGGCGTATATGTTGAATTGAAATAATGTTTTATTCCGATAAAAATTTTTTCGAATAAAAAACAGGCGGTTCCATGGAATATTTCTTTGAGTTGTTCTTAGGCGGACTTATTCGAGGAAGTATTTATGCCCTGATCGCCCTTGGCTATACCATGGTCTACGGCATTATCGGGCTCATCAACTTTGCCCATGGGGAGATTTACATGATCGGGGCATTCACGGCCCTGATTATTGCAAATGTTTTGACCCTCCACGGTTTTGGTCAGATTTCGGTTCTTATACTCGCATCAATTGCCGCAATAGTCTATTCCTCAGCCTATGGCCTCACGATTGAACAAATGGCCTACAAACCGTTGCGCCAGGCCCCGCGCCTTTCTCCACTCATAAGCGCAATCGGCATGTCCATTTTTCTCCAGAACTACGTGCTTCTTGCCCAGACTTCAGATTTTCTCCCGTTTCCCAACCTAATCCCTGATTTTGAATTTTTAGAGCCTGTTGCCCATGTAATCGATTCGTCAGCTTTGGCTATACTCGTGACGACCTCGATAATAATGGTGCTATTGACCGTGCTGATTAAATTTACCAGGATCGGTAAAGCTATGAGGGCGACTGCCCAGGACCGTACCATGGCCCTTCTTGTAGGAATAAATGTTAACCGGATAATTTCGGCTACCTTTGTGACAGGCTCCGGCCTGGCCGCCATAGGCGGAGTCTTGATTGCATCCCACGTGGGACAGATCAATTTCTACATCGGGTTCATTGCCGGAATAAAGGCATTTACAGCAGCCGTGCTCGGAGGAATCGGCAGTATTCCAGGTGCGGTTTTAGGGAGTCTCATCCTCGGCTGGACCGAAAGTTTTGCAACCGGATACGTGTCGAGCGATTACGAAGACGTCTTTGCCTTCACTCTTTTAGTCCTGATCCTTATCTTCAGACCGGCAGGAATTCTTGGTCGAAAAGAGGACCGGAAGGTATAGGGGAGTATGGAAAACAATTTCCGCTTGACATATGGGTCTGTTTCGACCTAAATAATACGAAATATGAAAAAGGTGTTATGTTGATGCTTAAACGATTCTCTGTGTCTCTTAAGCAAAATTTATTGGCGGAATTTGACAAATTCATTCGGCGTTGTCAGTATAGCAACCGTTCCGAGGCTGTCCGCGATCTTATAAGGAAGGTACTCGTACAGCGCGAGTGGGAGGAATCGGATAAGAACGTGATCGGTGTCATCACGCTGGTATATGATCATCACCAGCATCAGTTGCAGGAAACGATTACACAACTTCAGCATGACTTCCATGATCAGATTATCTCGACGACCCACGTTCACATGGACCATGACAACTGCCTTGAAGTGATCATCGTCCGTGGGAAGGCGCTGGAAGTGAGGGAGTTGTCTGAACGGTTAATCGCAATCAAAGGCGTAAAGAATGGAAATCTGGCTATGAGTAGTACAGGAAAAAATTTGCACTAGTGTTTTCAACCTCGAAATCCTCACCGTAGCCCTGCTACGCTTGCGGTTTCGTGAATATCAAACCGACTAAATCTGCAACACATTTCGGATCGGAATTACCCAAGTTATTTCTTTCCAGACCCTAAGAAAAACCGGATGACCCACGCCGTCACCCCGGCGAAAGCCGGGGGCCGGAATGCCTCAAATACCTGGATTCCGGCTTTCGCCGGAATGACGAACCAAGGCTCCTGCAACAGGAGAAAAGGTTTAACTTAATGACATTGATATAAAATTCAAGAGTTATGCATATATCTGAAGGAGTCCTTTCTGCGTCCGTGCTTGCCGGAGGCGGGGCCTTGACCGTAATCGGAACAATAATCGGCCTTAAAAGGGTAAGCTATGACAGAATCATGTCAGTGGCCATACTCTCCTCCGCCTTTTTTGTGGCCTCTCTTGTTCATCTGCCGGTGGGACCCGGTAGTGTGCATCTGCTGCTCAATGGTCTCATGGGCCTGATACTTGGCTGGGCATGTTTCCCGGCATTACTGGCTGCACTGTTTTTGCAGGCGGTATTCTTTCAATTCGGCGGCATTATTGTACTGGGAGTCAATACCTTTAATATGGCCGCCCCGGCTTTATTATGTTCCTGTTTCCTCCGACCGTGGCTTTTCGCGCCGGGATTTAAAGGGGCTGCAGCAGCTTATGTCGGCGGTTTTTTCTCTGTGCTGCTTTCGTCCTTATGTGTGGCGTTTTGTCTTGCGCTCACGGATGAGGGCTTCATCAAGACGGCAGGTATTCTGGTGGCTACCCATTTTCCCATAATGATTATTGAAGGCTTTGTCACCATGTTCATCGTCTCCTTTTTGACCAGAGTTCAGCCTGATATTTTCCAAATGGCAAAACCACGATAAAAAAATTCCTGATTCTAAAGACGGATACTTTCATGCTTGAAGAGCCTTTCAGTAGGGGCGACTCTTTTTTCCATAGGGCCAATCCTGGGATGAAGATCATTTCCGCGGCGGCTTTAACGCTTGTTGTCGCATTAAGCAGGGATTTTGTCCCTGTGTTTGCCGGTCTTTTTGTTTCACTCTTGCTTCTTGTTTTTGCAAGGCTTGATAGCAGAATGGTGTTTCGCAGAATGCTGGCGGTTAACGGATTCATCGCTTTTCTCTGGCTTACCCTGCCCTTGACATATGGCGGGGATGTGCTGATGAGCGTGGGGCCTTTGGCCCTGAGCGGGGGTGGAGTCAGATTGGCGGCTTTGATCACCCTTAAATCAAATGCTATTTTTCTTTTTTTTATCGTACTTGTAGCCACGTCTACTGTAGCGGAATTGGGTCACGGTCTGGAGGCGTTGCAAATGCCGCCAAAGCTTTGTTTTCTGATGCTTTTTACGTACAGGTATCTCTTTGTAATTTCCAGTGAATATCACCGGCTGGCGCGGGCTGCCGTAATTCGCTGCTTTAATCCCGGAACCAATCGGCATACATACAGAACCTATGCGCATCTTTTTGCAATGACACTTGTGAAAAGCTGGAATCGTTCCCAGCGGGTCAGGGATGCAATGCTGCTTCGTGGTTTTAACGGCAGGTTTTATCCCATGCGCGAGCAAACCATAACCGGCCTTGACCGAGTTTTTTTTGCCGGAATGCTGGTAACAGTGATAATAATTGCCTTAATGGAATTTATCTGAATAATAACTACACCCTGAACCTGACAACCTGCAGTTACAAAAGAAGCTTATGTCCGAAACTCCGCTGTTTGAACTTAAACATATATCATTTAAATACCCGGACTCGGAACATCTTGTGTTGGACAGGGTGGATTTTGCCTTGGGTGAGCGCAAGATTGGGCTGATCGGAGCCAACGGCAGCGGTAAGACCACTCTTTTTCATGTAATAATGGGCCTTCAAACTCCTTTATCCGGCAAGGTTTTGTTTCATGGCAGGCCTGTACGGAACAAAAGTGAATTCCGAGAGATGAGAAAAGATGTGGGCCTTATTTTTCAGAATGCGGATGATCAGCTTTTTTCTCCTACAGTAATCGAAGATGTGGCCTTCGGGCCATTAAATCTTGGAGAATCACCTGATGATGCCGGAAAAATTGCAAGGAAAACGCTTGCTGATCTTGGACTTTCCGGGCTTGAGAGCAGGATCACCCACAGGCTTTCCGGTGGTGAAAAGAAACTGGTCTCTCTGGCCACGATTCTGGCAATGAATCCCAAGGCGCTGTTAATAGATGAGCCGACAAATGACCTGGATCCTGCCACCAGGGCAAGACTTATTACGATCCTCAATGAGTTGAATCAGCCCTGCGTGATCATTTCACATGACTGGGATTTTCTGGCTGAGACGGTCCAGGACATCTTCGGCCTGGATCATGGCAGGATAATCAGGTGTGAGAAGGCGGATCTACATAATCATCCACATGCCCATCCATTCGGCGGTCAGCCGCACCACCACGTGTAAGCGATCACAGGCGGCGCATCCGGAGTCTCGCAGGCTCGTTTGCCCGCACGTGATCAGTTACCATCGCGGGCCATGATCGGTTGCCGTGAATTAAGGGGCGGATCGGGATCTGACCATCTCAAACAGAATTACCCCGGCGGCTACCGAGGCGTTTAGAGAGTCAAGGGGGCCCTGCATGGGAATGGAGACCAGAAAATCGCACTGTTTTTTCACAAGAGGCCGGATACCTTTTTCTTCACCTCCGATGATAAGACATGCCGGTTCGGAAAAATCGGTTTCATAGATTGACCGGTCGGCTGATCCATGTGCACCGAATATCCAGAAACCTTCCTTTTGCAGCTTTTTGATGGCTGATGCAAGATTAGTAACGCGGCATACGGTAACGTGAGAAAGAGCGCCGGCAGAGATCTTGGCTGCTGTTGCTGTAAGAGGTGCGGAACGGTCCTTTGGGAGAATTATTCCGGATACCCCGGCCGCTGCTGCGGAACGGATTATGGCTCCCAGGTTGTGCGGATCCATTATGTTGTCCAAGGCCAGTAAAATTGGTGGTTCTATGGATTTACTGACAATTTCCAGGAGTTTTTCAAGAGAGACGGCAGGGTAGGGCGCAACCCTTGCCGCAACACCCTGGTGGTTTACTTTGCCTGTGCTGCCCGGGGTTTTCAGTTGTTTGGAGAATCGGACCTTGAGATTGTGTTTTTCAGCCAGTTCGATGATCTCATGGAGCCTGGCTCTGCTTCTCGATTCCTGAATAGTGATTTCACTGATATGGTCTGGTCTGGATCGCAGTAGTTCAAGGATTGGGTGTATGCCCCATATCATGTCGGTCGTAGATTTTTCAGTCATAGATTCCGGGTTCAAAGGTTCTGGGTTCAAACAATTGTCATGGAGTCCTAACCCAGATAAACTGGAAATTTTTAAAGGTCCTGGACTATTTTCAGTACCCCCCTGAGGGGTATAAGTACCTTAACAGATGCGTGTAACTATTTAAAAATATTTTACCTTTTTGATTTCCTGCCACTCATTTCAGTACCCCCTTGAGGGGTATAAAAAACAAGAAAATTACCACTAAGGTACTAAAATGCAGGAAAAATTACAGGAAGACCCGCGACCGATCGGCGGTTCCTGATTCGTTCCGCTATCATGATGGAACGCAGCGCATCCACGGCCTCATCGATTTTCTCGTTTACAATCACATAATCGTAAAAATCCGCCTCATACATCTCTTTTCGGGCATTGTTGAGACGCAGATCAATGGTCTCGGACGAATCGGTTCCCCGCTTGGTCAAACGGCTTTCCAACTCATCCCATGAAGGCGGCATAATGAAGACGAAAACAGCGTTAACGCCTCTTGATCCCCTGATCTGTCTCGCTCCTTGAACGTCTATGTCCAGGACAACGTCCACTCCATCGGCCAGATGGCTGTTCACGGAAGAAATACTGGTTCCGTAAAAGTTTTGATGTACTTCAGCCCATTCCAGAAAGTCGCCCCGGGCCTTCATTCCCTTGAACTCGTCACGGTCCGTGAAGTGGTAATCCTTTCCATCCACTTCGTTTGCACGGGGCTTCCTTGTGGTGTGGGACACGGAAAAGACGAGCCTTTCAATCTCGGACATGACCTGTTTCAGGATGGTAGTCTTTCCGGTCCCGGAAGGGGCTGAGATGATGAATAGATTTCCTTGACTCAAATTTGTGTTATACCTCTTCCAGGCTCTGTGCGGCAGTCAGATTAAAGCGCTGGGTTATTGTCTCCGGTTGAATAGACGAAAGGATTACGTGGCGGCTGTCCAGGATAATAATCGACCTGGTGCGCCGGCCCTCGGTGACGTCAATGATCCGTTTCCGTTCCTTTGCCTCGTCCTTGATTTTTTTTGCAGGGGAAGATTTCGGGTTGATCACCACCAGAACCCGACTTGCAGCTACTGCATTCCCATAGCCGATATTTATCATTCGATGATCCATAATCACAGACCTTGTTAAATATTTTTTAATTTAGGCTTCATCCCTGAATCCCTGCCCCCCCTTAACCTTCTACTCCAGATTCTGCACCTGTTCCCGCATCTTCTCCACTTCGTTTTTAAGATCCACGGTCAGGTGAGTAGCTTCACTATTCCCTATTTTCGATGCCATTGTATTGACCTCGCGGTTGAATTCCTGGAGCAGAAAATCAAGCCGCCGTCCAACAGGCTCCTTAAGTTCAAGGAATCGTGAAAATTGCATAACGTGGCTTTGCAGCCGGACCAGTTCCTCTGTAATATCGGATTTGTCCGCGATTATTGCCGTTTCCTGGGCCAGACGGACTGGATCAATATCAACCCCGTCTAAGAGATTGTCAAGCCGTTCCTTGAGTACTGCTTGCTTTTTTTTAACCAGTTCCGGAATGCTTTCTTCAATTCCGGCAGTAGTTGTGGAAATGGTATCAAGCCGGGATACAAGATCATTCTTTAAAACCTTTCCCTCCGCCTCCCGCATGTGTAACGCCTCTGCAAGCGCACTTTTTAAAGCCTCCCGGATTGCGCCCCAGATTTCATCCAAGTCTTCTTCCTTATCAACCGATGTGATCACGTCTTTAAAAGAGGAAATCAGGGACAGGTCGGCAAAATTCTCAATTCCCAGTTCTTGGCTGATTTCCTTGAGGCACCGGTAATATTCCCGTGCGAGCTGGAGATCCGACCGAAGTGAAACCTTGGCTGATCCCTCATCAACCGGATTGATCATGACGTCGATCTTGCCCCTGCTGTGAATTGTTGAGATTTCCTTCTTGATTCTATCATCGATCGCTCCCAGGCTCCTGGGCATCTTGACGTTAATGTCACGATATCTGTGATTCACGGAACGGATTTCAACCGTCCAGGTTCTGTCGCCCGTTCTACATTCCCCTCGACCGAACGAGGTCATACTCAGTGGATATTTCATGATACAGCCTTTAAAAGTTCTTTTGTTGACGTGGTTGAGGTCCCGAGTTTGCCCACCACAATGCCTGCAGCGTAGTTGGATATGGTCGCGGCGGCGGTGAAAGGCAGGCCTGTTGCAAGTCCCAGCGCCAGAGTTGCCGCAACCGTGTCACCGGCGCCTGTCACGTCAAACACCTCTTTTGCAACTGTGGGAATGGAGAAAATCGGTTTGTCCTTTTCAAAAAGCGCCATTCCGGCCTCGCCCCGCGTGATGAGAATGGCTTGGCTTCCTGTCATCGCCATCAATGTCCTGGCCGCATCCCCCATACTCTCGTCATCTGTAATTACGACATGCGTCATCAGTTCTGCTTCATTATGATTAGGCGTCAAAATGGTCACGCCTTTGAAGCGTTCAGGCTGGTCCGGTTTCGGGTCCGTGATTATGGGAATCTTTTTTTCTTCAGGCAGCCTTTTCAGTAAATACGCCATTAATTGGGCGCTGATTATGCCTTTTGCGTAATCAGATATAATAACAGCATCAAAGGATTCAAGGTGTTTGTCAATGAATTCTCTGATCCCGGCAAGAGAGGCGTCAGAGAGTTGACCGGTCTCTTCCCTGTCAAAACGGACCACCTGCTGATGTTGAGCCAGAATACGGGTTTTGACCGTGGTGGGCCTGTCATCTGTTACGATTATACCATTTGTCGGGGAAGAGAGTTTTTTAAGCAGATCAAGCAGATGGTTTCCCATTTCATCATTGCCGATGATGCCGCATAGAGATGCCCTGGCGCCAAGGGAGTAGATGTTGTTTACAACATTTGCCGCGCCGCCCAGAAGCAGATTTTCGTGCGTGACATTAACAACAGGCACCGGGGCCTCGGGCGAGATTCGGGAAACCGAGCCCCAGATAAAATGGTCCACAATAATGTCTCCAATGACCAGGATGTCGGCTTCCCGGAATCTGGAAACAGCCTTTTTTAATTTTTCTATTTCAGATGATGACAATGGATTATTCCCTTGTTTTGTAACTGATTAGGTGAATTAGGTTGAAGGCTGAAGGTAGAAGGTTGACTGCTGAAGTATCTCAGCCATCCATCCAAGATTTTCTCGGTTTTTAGTACCTTAGTGGTAATTTTCTTGTTTTTTATGGCAGGAAATCAAAAAGGTAAAATATTTTTAAATAGTTACACGCATCTGTTAAGGTACTTATCCAGGACCTTTAAAAATTTCCAGTTTATCTGGGTTAGTGATATCAGGTTCAATAACTTGTCCGA
>JAYEJK010000210.1:10032-12768 GCA_034660535.1 Thermodesulfobacteriota bacterium
TGGCAGGAAATCAAAAAGGTAAAATATTTTTAAATAGTTACACGCATCTGTTAAGGTACTTATCCAGGACCTTTAAAAATTTCCAGTTTATCTGGGTTAGTGATATCAGGTTCAATAACTTGTCCGATTACGCATGATTTGTTCTTGGAGGCCTTCTACCTTCAGCCTTCTACCTATTTTCCTAAGCTTTTTCATTTCAAGAGCCGTTTTTTTCACAAGCCCGGATATCTTTTTTGGCGTGAGTGACGGGGCGTTGTTCACGGGGATGATCGTAACCGAATCAGAATTTTCAGGGCGCCAGCGGGCAAGAAACCGGGGGGTCGGAGCCCCGGCAAAAACTATCACTGAAGGCGTTTGGGTTGCAGCAGCCAGATGTTGACACATTGAATCATAACCGAAAAATCCATCCGACTCGCTTATAATTGCGCCAATGGCGCCGACAGATCCTTTAAAGCCGACAACTCCATGGGAAAAGTCGGCTTTAAAACCTGAAAGCTCATTTTCGGTAATAAAATCCGTTGGTATCGAGTGGGTTTTGACTGCGGCCAGCAGGGCGCGCATTTTTTCCAGTCCTTCAGAACTGTAGCCTGAATCCAGAAAAATGAGAGTATTTTTTTCCTTAAGCAGAGCAGGCAGCAATTCTTCTTCAAATGGGTTGGGAATTCTTTTTTTGATATTTTTGCCGATTCCAAGATTTATGGCAATAATGAAATCGCAGCCCGCTTTACGTACGTGCTGTAACGCTGCCCCGGCGTTCTTCAGATGAATAGCAGGCAGAGAGATTTTCGGTGGGAAGAAATAATTTTCTCCCAGCAATCTGTTGAGCCATTGGTTTGTCAGTTCCGAGAGCGATGGATTGGTTCCATCCGGTGGAGTGACTCTGGAATTGAGATAACAGGTATTTTTGACTTCAGCCAGGGGAAGCAGACCGAGCTGTGAAAAACGGGTGTCAGGATCAAATATCAGAATCCCGTCCGGTTCAACTCCCTGATGTTCTTCCTGAACGATTTGGTACAGCCGGGGCCAGCAGCCTGTGGTACGATCAAAGAATGTGCCATGACGTTCATAGGGCAATTCCACGAATCGTACTCGCGGAATGCCTTGAAAAATGTCCTTTATTTTTTGTTGGGCGATCAGTACCAGTTCCGCATCCGGGAACGAGCTGTGAGCCCTGTGCACGATAATGGAAGTAATGGCCACATCCGCTCCAATGGTTGCCCTTGAGAGAATTATTATTTTCCTGATCTTTTTTTTGACGATCTCCGGGATGGGCTTTGCTCGGCGCAACTTGTCATAACGGCTCAAGAGTTCTTCTGTCGAAGAAAAGCCCATTGAGTTCAGCAGGTGATTTGCTTCCTTTCCCTGGGGCCTGGTTCTCACAAACGAGAGAACACGGGTCAACACAAGGTTACAGGTATTGATACCGGAACTTGAAAAATCGTCGGAAAGCCCTTCGATAATGGTCCCGTACAGGGCGGAGATAGCCGGCTGAGACAATCGGGGCTCATTTGACGCTGCTATTTCACAAAGTAGATCGATGTATTCAAGGCTTACTTTGCCACCGCCGGATGCCTGTTGCATAAAGGAAGAAGCCATATCCCCGGCTAGTGAGTCAGGAGACTGGGCACTCTGTTCGCCGGTTGAAATTCGGCTCCATTCTTTCTTTGCGGCCAGGATATCCAAATGATTTTTCGCCTTTAATTTAAAAGCCTCCAGTAAGCAGGCTGGGCTTTTTACGACGCCGTCAAAAAACGTTACTCCATTTTGTTCCAGGAAACGGAATATGTAGTAAATTTATTACAGGTCATGTATTAATGTGTGGCGGGATGTATGTTTGATCTGCGTGAAATGATGTTCGGTTCCGGCCCTGCACCCATCCGGAAATTTTGTAGTTCCGGATGGGTGCTGTCTATGTCTATTCCAGGCATTATCGCCTGTTTCGTAAATTACAGGATGGAGATTTTGTTATGAGTGATTCTTTAAGGTACATGTTTGAAAAACGTCAGTCAAGGGCCATAAAGGTCTTCATTGCCGGCGCCCTTATTTTTTCCTGCCTTGTGAGCGCCTTGGCCGTCTATTTTGTTCATAATCGCAAGGCCAGGTTTTCAGAAGGCTTGATCCTGG
The DNA here is from genome assembly GCA_034660535.1 of Thermodesulfobacteriota bacterium. Lineage (GTDB taxonomy): Bacteria > Desulfobacterota > Desulfobulbia > Desulfobulbales > DAOVYS01 > DAOVYS01. Next base: position 12,157 of record JAYEJK010000210.1, read on the forward strand.
AATATGGCGAAAAGCAATATGAACGCGAACTTGCAATAGCAGAGGGGGAAATAGATGAGTCAGAGCCATTTCCTTATCCGGAAGACGTCTTTAATTCCCTTGAACAGTATTATTCCGCTGTAAATCATTCTCAGGAAACGATTCAAAACGGATTTCAATGCTCTTACTATACCTGGGTTTTTTTACCGTGTCTCGTGGTGACATTTCTGGCCGCCCTGATGATCGGCATGCCTGTCCTGGTGGGAGGAAGGAAGCTCATGAAGTCTTTTATCTGCCACCACTGCCTGAAATCAATAATTGTTGGGGATCTCCATTTTTCATGCCCGGCATGCGGCAAGGAACATCATGGCTCAGAGAATGACCTGTTTTGCTGGTGTTATGACTGTAAAAAGAAAATTCCAGCGGTTGACTGCCCTCATTGCGGGGAATCGATAGATCTATTCGCCCCGTATGACGAGAAAGCTCTGGAAGAAAAGAGAAAAACCGTAATCGTTCACAGGCCCTCCATCTGAACGCGCCCAACGGAAGTGCCCTTGGGGTGCGATCAGCCCGTCTCACATATTACTTATATAGTGAGCCGAACTGCTAGCGCCCATATGGAGCGCCTGAGAA
>JAYEJK010000211.1:0-3284 GCA_034660535.1 Thermodesulfobacteriota bacterium
GCGGTTCTTCCTTTTGTGAACGAAACCGACTTCGAACTCGGAGGGCTGATATTTTACAGAATTTTCATGTCGGAGCTTGTCACATCCGGTAACTATGTGGTATCACAAGAGGGAGATATCCGGAAAATATACAGGCAGCTCAATATCACGCCAAAAGAAATGCCCACGTTTGAACAGATCCGAATCCTGGCCAACCGGCTGGATGTTCAATTATTTGTAACAGGCAGGGTTGTCGACATGGCCGAAATAGTCGGCGGACAGGAATCCAGACCCTCCCTTGCCGTTGACATCCGGATCATCCAGGCTGACCCGGCCCGAATCCTGTGGACCACACATCACAGGAGCGAAGGCGAGCGATACAGGAAGGTCATGCACTACGGAATGGAAAATACTGTCACAGGCCTTGCAAAGCGGGTCTCCGGCGAAATTTTGGAACTCTGGTTTTCGGAGGGATTTAACAGATGTATGGAATGATCAGGACAGCGCTGCTTATCCTTATTATTATAACGGCAGCAGATGGAAACCGTGAGGCCGGCGCATGGGGCAACAAAAATCTGGTGACGATCAACGGGATAAAACACACTACCCAAGATTACAAACACTGGTGGGACTCGTTTAAAACAAAAGACATGGAGTTCCCGGACAGCCCGGAATCCTTTATTGACTGGCATCTCCTCACTGAAGAGGCAAGGAGTATGGAACTTTTCCTTATGCCTTCGTACGTGAAAAAAATAAACATATTTCTAAAAGCCCGTACCTTGATGATCCTTAAGTATGAAGAGGTTGACTCAAAGACAAACATCACGGACAAGGATCTCAGAAAACGCTACGAGGAATTCTACACCCCCGGTATCGTAGTAAGGATGTTCGTTTTTGACGGGAAAGAAAAGGCCTCAGACGTCTATGAAGGTCTTAAATCACGGATCCTGACAGTAGAAGATATTATCAGACTGCCGCCTGAGGAAAAAGGACCCATCTTCACAATCGAAAAACGGCATAGGCCTTCAACCATTCCGGAAAACTGGTCGGAGCGCCTGAAAGGATTAGGCCCAGGGGATGTGACCGAGCCCTTTGAATCCGGGACCAACCATATGGTCGTCCTCTTTGTTGTGGACGTAACCGGGCCTGATGACACTGATTTTGAAAACCTTAAAAACAAAATTAAAAAGGAACTGAGAAGGCAGGCCCAGGCGGAATTGACGTCCAAACTGATCAAAAAACTTAAGAAAAAATTCCACGTGGAAGTTGATGAAAAACTTTTCAAAGCCCTTAGACCGAACAACATGACCCCTGAGGAACTGCTCGACAAAATTCTTATCAAGACCGACAAGGCCGAAGTTTCGGTCAGTTATTTTCTGGGTCAGGCCCAAAAAAATATCATTGGTCGCGGGCGGCGGGCAATGGCCATGAACGAAGAAGAAAAGAAAAGGATTATGCGGGAGACTTTAAATACCATGATCTCACAATCGGTGACTACATGGGAATCCCTTGACCGCCATTTCGAAAAAAAGAAGCCTTTCAAGTGGGTATATGAGTTTTATACACAGCACCGGCTCATCAAGGAGCTTGAAAAACGCTCTTTTACGGTGACCGAGGTAAGTGAGGAAGACATCGTCCAATACTACGAAGAGCACCTTGATGAATTCACAATGCCGGAAACAGTGAAATTTATGGAACTGGTCGACGAAGAAAGGCTTATAAAAAAGATGTGGATTGAAATCACTACAGGAGAAAACATTTCCGAAGTGGCACAAAAATATTACTCCCGCAAGACGCCGTTCCGGAAAGTCCCTGTAGATCACCTGGACCCGACCTTAAAAGAAGTTCTTGGAAAACTCGCAAAGGGAGAGGTATCCGACCCGTTCCCAAAGGGCGACAAAAAAACAGCCATAGTAAAACTCATTGAACGTAAACCGGCCTGTCCGTTTCCTTTGGAAATGACAAAGGAAAAAATACTTCCTATCATCAAAAAAGAAAAATTCGACAATCAACGCAGCGAATATCTGGCAAAATTGAAGGCCGTATCTACCATTGATGTGAATAAAAAGGCTTGGGAAAAAATCAAAAAAGAACTTATAGGGAACGAGAATGGTGATTAAAAAAAGATTCGGGTTCATAATAATCCTGTGTCTGGTCACAGCGCTTGCAGCCTGTGTTGAGACCGGGCAACAGACCAGGAAAGCGGCGCGCAAAAAATGCGGGGACTGTCACAAAGAAATGGTGGCCGGGCTCAAGACCGGAGTGGTCCACGATCCTGTCCAAAAAGAAAACTGCGACGTATGTCATCTCCCCCACGGTCTGATCGGGGCCGCCCAGTTGCGCAGAGACCCGCCGGACCTCTGCTTTGCGTGCCATAAAGAGATGGCTGCCATTACAGGAATGGCATCCGCCCACAAACCCGTAACGTCCGGCAAATGCGCCACCTGCCACAAGAGCCACAACAGCGAATTTCAAAGCCTTCTCACCGCTCCGGGCAATGAATCCTGCTTCATCTGCCACGATTCAGCGGGCTTTACAAGGGCCAACGTACATGAACCCGTAAAAAAAGGCTGTTCCACGTGTCACAAATCCCACGCCTCGAATCATGCATCAATTCTTGTTAAGGACAAGGATGAACTGTGCCGGACATGCCATGAAATTACCACCCCGGCCTTTCAAAAAGCGCACAATTCCTATCCTGTTCAGAAAGGCTGCGTTTTATGCCACTCTCCACATAGTTCCGATGGGCGGAGCATGCTGAAATCAGTTGCACATAAGCCGATGCTTGGCGCCGAATGCGCATCCTGTCATACTGTTGATGCATCAAAAAACATGGCTTTAAAGGCGGAACCGGACGCTCTGTGCATATCCTGCCACAAAAAAGAACAGGGGGCGGGCCTGGATGTACACCCGCCTTACGCTGACGACAAATGCGTTACATGCCATGCGGTACATGCGAGCGAGCATGAAATTATGCTTGCAGAGCCTTCTGAGACATTATGCTTAAACTGCCACAAAAAAGAAAAAAAAGAGAGAAAGCCAAACGTTCATCCTCCTGCCGACAAGGGCGAGTGCATGTCATGCCATTTTGGACATAACTCCACAATCACATCCCTGCTTAAAGAAAAACCACAGACCCTGTGCTTTAAGTGCCACGAACGTACACAGTTTACCTCCGGGCCGATAACCCACGACCCTGCTGAAAAGGGTGACTGCCTGGATTGCCACGCACCCCACGATTCCATGCATAAGTCTCTGCTCGCCGGGCCTCAGGGCAGACTATGCATCTCCTGTCATAAAAAGGC
>JAYEJK010000212.1:0-12742 GCA_034660535.1 Thermodesulfobacteriota bacterium
ATTGTGAGGTTACAAAATCCTCAAATTAGCGCTGCTAGTCCTGCGGTTTTGTAACCTCACAATCGGCCCAATCCGACCTAAATCTGAGCGCAATATTGTCCAACTTATTTTTACTTGAGCCCTAAGTAGGGGATTTTTTTGAACGGTTACAAATTATTTAATGGTCGGGGCGAGAGGATTTGAACCTCCGACCTCCTGCTCCCAAGGCAGGCGCGCTAACCAGACTGCGCCACGCCCCGACATTATACGTAACCGACACGGGGGGGGAGTAAAAGCCGCCGAATCGCAAACCGCTTACCTAACCCAGCGTAGCTGGATAAGACCCTCTACAGTTGAAAATTCAGCATGCTGCTTTGACTGAGCTGGCTACAACATAAACGCTTAAGCGTATATGTTTCTGACAGAGGGTCTAAAAATAAATGGAATGCAGTGATAGCACTAAGCAGCGTTATCCGTCAAGAAAAAATTATAAATCTCACGTTTTCAGAAACGCAGCTCATTTTTCTGTCATCAAGCCATTGACACTTACCCATATCATGGTGTATAAACTCAAACGGCTTTACCGTAACAAATAACCCCGCTGGTTTCGTGGCGATTCATACGCATATTCAATTAGTTACCGACATCATTCCCCTGTAGCTCAGTTGGTAGAGCAGGTGGCTGTTAACCACCTTGTCGCTGGTTCGAGTCCGGCCGGGGGAGCCAGATATCAAAAAGGCCGTTTTTCTTCGGAAAAGTGGCCATTTTTTTTTGCGGGCCAGGTTGTTTTTCACAAGAATATCAAACGGTTGCCGGTAGTTCGCATGGAGTCGACCATCCTTCCAAATTGAGTTCGAACACACAAAATTGATGATTCGGCGCTTTTCCTGCTCCGTCTGCTTTTCGTAAAGAATTACAGCATGTTGCGCCAGTTCGAGTAACTTCACACCCTCATCCGGATATGACCTGTTGGCATTCTGGTACCGTTCGAGTTTACGAAAAATTTCATCCTGGTCTTTCTTCCAGGCACTGCTTTTCTGGTCATAAAAGTTCTGGTCGATCCTGCCATTGAGTTTATCCTCATACATGACATCGAGCCGACGCTGTATTTTTTCATATTGTGCCTGGAGGGTTGACATGCGCTCGGTATGATATTTTTTCGTATCAGCGTGGCTCTCCTTGAGTGCGGCAATGACCCAGCCAAGTATATCATTATCCATTTTGATGGCACTGATTGCTTGACTGAACTGGCGGGCAATCTCTTCTTCCCGCGCCCACTTTCCCGGACACTTACCCTTGTTGCCAGTACAATGATAATAGACATATTGTTTTTTCTTTATCTCGGCGACCATAGCGCAGCCAGGTAGTCCCTACAAAACAGTGCAGGTCAATAATTTCAAGCAGTTAGCTCTCAGTTGCTGTGAATGAGGTCATGCGTGAATCAAGCGTTTGCAGAGTATACCGAGCATCTTTTTGACCACCTGCACTGTTTTGTAGGGACTACCAGCAGCTCTTCAAAATAGTTGCCGCCGTCGGCTTCCTTCAGTCGGGCGTCATCCATGGCAAAGCCCTTGATGATGTATTCGCGCAGCAGCCGGGTGGCCCACTGGCGGAAATGCGTGGCCACATGAGACTTGATCCGGTAGCCCACAGAAATGATCAGGTCCAGGTTATAGAATTTCGTCCGGTAATTTTTCCCATCGGCGGCAGTTATTAAGAAATCCTGAATAACTGAATCCGCCTGCAGTTCCCCTTCATCAAAGATGTTTTTAATGTGCATGTTGATGTTGGGGACCGAGGTCTGGAAAAGCTCGGCCAACTGCTTCTGACTGAGCCAGACCGTCTCTTCCCGCAGTCTCACTTCAACCCGAGTCCGGCCATCCTCTGTCTGATAGAGGAGGATTTCACCGCCATTCGGTCCGGCAAGGCCGGAATCTGGTATATCGTTCTTCTGTTTATTCATCTTCTGTCCCAATGATCTCAAAAGCTAGATTTTCGACGTAATAATTCCACTATTTCAAATATTTTAAACGACTCCTTCAAGCTCCGAAAGATACCATTGTGTAGGGAAATTAGGGTTGCTTGCTTCAACCTCAAACTCAAATTCTTCTAAAAATTTAAGTTGATGTTTAGAAGGTTGATCAAAAGGAAAAGATTTCATACCTTTTGCGGTCCGCCAGTACCCAACACCCTGATCTAACCGAATACTATATCCAGACCCATCGTTCCACCTGAGTTGAAGTTCACGCGCATGAGGTAGGTCAAAATTTGCCTTAGCATCATTAATGGCAAATTTTCCACTTGAACGGAACATGGTTATAAATGCCTGACGACGAAGATCTGCATCTTGCCAATTGTGATGGATAAATCGTGGTTGTTGCAAATCGTTCCGTAGTAAATTGCTCGTGATCAACATGAGACTGGTGGTTGCATTTATCCCCCCTGGATACAGTGATAAAGCATCGACAAACTCTTTCAGGAGAAGCAAGGCTAGTGGTGAACGGAGATACCGGTCGCTATATTTGACACTAGACAATGGATGTTTGTCCGACAATTTTCTTTTTAATATTGGGGCACGATTAACCAGCAACTCCCAAGCGCGGGAACCAAAGTCCTGTTTTGAACCATCTAATTCCTTTGTTATTGAAACAGAAAAAGTGTCTTCCTCTTTTGATCTCAGCTCTGGTGCCTTCTTTTTTAACCATTTTACAGGTATAGACACCAACGGACCGTCATTTCTTACTCGCACAAACTGTGCCCCTTGTGCATTCCCTCCCCACAGAGGTGTTGGGGCCAATGCGTCCTGATTATTTACGGCCCATTGAATAGAGGTACTGTCGCTTCCGATTTCTAGCACGCGAGCAATACTAGGCCCACCGTCAGCAACCATCGGACTACTTTTCGGGCAGTAAATTTCGGCATTAATAAGTGCTGCCAATGCAGCCAATTCGTCACGTTGAGAAGATTCTAATGTTTCAAGAATATTTTCAGGTACTATCAGCCTTATTGTTGCCCCTGCTTCATGGATAACGAGCAACTCTTGGCGTAAACGCCATGCAAGAGGCTCCCACTCTTTGACGTTCCCACCCAAAAAAATTCTAACCTCGCGTAGGTCGATACGCTGTCGTTCTCGCTGCAATGCCAAAGCCAAAGGTTCCATCTCCAATAACGTTCGCGGACCAAAAACCTGCATCGTGACAGGTAACTGGAGAGCTTGCAAAAATTGGTCGGTAATCATGGCAAGAGCCTTGTTTCTATCGAGATCCTGAATATGGTGCTGGGTATCGTATGAAAGAAGGCAACCTTGACAGGCAATATCACAGTTTCGTGAGCATTGAAGTATTTCTTTCCCTTTATAAAAAAGCATGGGCAAATACTGCACCGCCTGTGAAACATAACCGGCGCCACCTTGGGCTGTATCAAACAAATAGATAGAAAAAGTTTGGTGCCCGCTGATATCGCGGGTTGAGCTGATTGAGACGCCTATTTCTCGTTCTTCAACTCCCAACTTTTCTGCTAAAGCCCGTCGCAAGATTACGCCTGTTGTATATGCGGTCACTCTGTCGATAGGTTTTCCGGTATTGTCTCGAAGTTGCAATTCAAACACCTCGGTTCGGCGCGTCACCCCTAGTCTGAGGTTTGCTTTGATTGCCCAAGGCTCAGTGCCCCCTGGACATTCAAACTCCTTGTCATTATTTTTACCACCACGAAGTCTTTTGTGTGGTTTCGGATTTCCTTCTTTGTCAATGAAGATTGATGGTAATTCATCATTTGAGGTCATGGAATCAGCCCTGCCGCAACGCAGGCAAAGAGCATAACCATTATCATGGAGCCCGTCGGATCTATGGATTATGACGGCTTGAGGATGCACCCGATAACGCCCCAACGCTTGAGCCGGCAAAGCAACCCATTCAGCCCCCTCCATAGAGACAAGAGGATCTCTGACGGGGATGTACTGTGGAATATTTATATCGTTATGTGATGACCACCTGATGTCAACGGCAAATCCTGACGGTTGCAAGTACTCAAAAATTTGGATTTCTTTAGAGTTTTGTTCACCACATTGAGGGCACGAAAAAGGCTTTGTGGGTCTCGTGCCAATAGCGCCACAACGCTTGCATCGAAAGACCCAACGAAAGAATTGCAACTCAGGCGGCCCTTCCTGGTCAACGGGGATATGCCAGTTCAACGTTACGCCACCGCTGCGATATACTCGGCCATCCAATACCGTATCTGTTCCGGGGGAGTAATCTCGGATTGCTATAGCGAGATCCCTTGCCGGGTAACCGATACGCATTTTCCGATTATCTTCTCGGGGTTCAGTGGTTCGTTGTCTACTTTTACGCGAAAATTCTTCAGCCGTTGTCGTAATCAGGGGAACCACCTCGCCGGGAAAACCATATCCAGGCAAGAAACCCCGTGTAGTCAGTTCAGAAAGTAAATATTCCTTGCGGAGTCTCTGTAATTGAAAATCTACGGCCTTTTCTGCCGCACCGTTGCCATCCGAAGTTTTAACAATTGCAAGGTTTTCTTTCAATGCTTTCACCTCGTTCAGCCAACCCTGAGAACATTGGCTGATCATGCTAGAGCTGACTCCCAATCGACTAATCAGACCATGGCCTTCCATAATCGAACGACGAAGAAGGATCTCCACACCTCTTGCAAGATTTTCATCGTTCAAGGCATCAGTCTCGCACCATGCGCGAAACTTCTCCCACGGTGTGCTTTCTCCTGACTCGGTTGGTTCAAAAAACCATCCTGTAGTCAATCTCCGAAAATTATCGGAAGCATGATGGGTCAGAAAAGTCGAAAGCGCCAATGCATTGACATGACGCTGAATAATGGGAGGGCTGTGCAGTGACACCTTAGGTGGGGCCAATAAGGTGGTGAAGGGCCATAAAGGATTATGAAATACAGCTTCACCATGTGGGGTGCTCTTGCAGAGTGTAAAACTGAGTGCGACCGATTCGCCTCGTCGGCCTGCCCGGCCAGCTCGCTGCAGAAAGTTGGCCGGGTTAGGAGGCGCATTGTGCATAGCCACAACTGACAAACCACCAATATCAACGCCCATCTCCATCGTAGTCGAACAGGAGAGAAGGTTGATCTTGCCTGTCTTGAAATCGGCTTCACGCTGAGCAAGGGTGCTACCGGTAAGCTGGGCAGAATGCTCAGCGCTTCTGAAGTACCTCGCAAAACGGGCAATTCTGTCGTTCACATTAATCCACACACCATGGGCACGAAGGTACAAAACCTGATCGTTTGACTCCAGCCACTCCTCTATCTCTTTGGGAGAATTATTCAACCAGAAAGGATCTGGTAATACAGGCATTTTTACCTTTTGGCATTCAACCAAATCCTTCGCAGGATTCTCAGGCAGATAAGGGGTGAGCCCCATAAAAGTAACCGGAAGCACACGGCGGGTAACAGGACAAAGCCAAGCATCGCGCACCTGGACGATTTCAACCTGTTGACTCATGTCCAGACGATAGCCAAGTTCAGTCCGGGATAATAAGCCGTGAACATCTTTCCACAGCGCGATCAGAAGCTCTTCAAGCAGCTCCTGGTCTTCTTTTTGTTCCAAATCTTTTTTGACTGCATAAGCCAATAAGCGTATCAAGCGCGAACGACGTTGAGCGACAGATTGCGCGGAAGGCCATGTCCGTTGATTATAAAATGATTTATCTTGGCCTGGAGCAAGGGCAAGGGTAGGTCTTCCTGGGTAGCCAATCCAACGCAGAGTATCATCCGGAATGGCGACAGATTTATTGAGTCGAACGACAAAATCCATTGCCACTTGAGCCAGATTGCGCCAATCATCAAGAGAAATTTTGAATTGTGCTGCGGCTGCCGGCACACGGTCGATTCTTTCTATTCCAGGGTAGCTTAGCCGAAGTAAGCCAAAAGATTCTAATGACCATTGTCGTCGAGGACGGAGAAAAAATTCTCTCCAGAGACAAAGATCAGCCAGTTGCCTATCGTTCATGCCAAAGCTTTGTTCCCGGAGTGGTGGCAACAGCCAGCGTTTGAAGCCTTCATCTGATAAAAGTAGGTTTTGGGCATCCTGCCAGGTAAGACGCCCCACAGGTGGAGATTCAGCGTTAGCCAAATCCCGGCGTTTTTGTTCAAGAATTTCTTCCAAAACCGGATTTTTCAAATTTTCCAGAGCGGCGATTTCTTCACGTATTTTTCCAGTGTCCTGGGAAGAAGCCGTGCGAGACCGATCGGCTGCGGCATGATAAAGGAGGCTCCGGACATAATCACGTTCGGTTTCTATCTGCAATTTGACAGCAATTCTTGCCGTGCCCTGACGGCTGTCCGTGAAGCTCAGTATTCTCCGACCATCATAGGGTAATGGTTCTTTCGTTTGTTTTGGTTGAATATGTCGAAGAAGAATTGGAATGGCGGTTTGCAATAAAAACGGAGCGCTTAATCGAATTGGCTTGAAGAGCTGTCCGCGAAGATTTGATCCATTGCAAGAAGGGCAGCGGATGTTACCATCTTCTCCTGGCCCAAGTAGATGAACACCTGCTCCCTCATCGAGGTGGTTCCAATCCAACTGTCCATCTGGTAAAAGAGTTACTTGATTACCATTGGGGGGTGCCACCAGCAAACGTGGTAAGCCAGGGCCGAGAGCTTCGTTGAGGTTTTCCTCTTCCTGGCTATCTTCTTCCTCCAGTGGTTCTAATTCTTGTTGAAATTCATCCTCATCCTGCGCAAAAACGTGGGGGTTCAAACGGTCGTTTCCCTGTTGTGTGGACTCCAATACAGAAAGGTGCTCGGCTCCGCATTCTCCGCACTGTACAAGTTCAAAAACAGGGAATCGGCAAGCATCGCAGTATATGTGCCGCTCCAGGAATACTTTTCCAAATGGCCATGCCGGGTTATCAAGCGTGGTTCCAGTTCGTCCAGTGCATGCAGGATTGGCACAGGCCCACAGCCCATTGAGTGTACGTTGAAAGAAATGACCTCGAAGGGGTAAAAAAGCCTCCTTTTTGGCATCATATGTCCTGGTGCACAAGTCGAGTAATTCCAGAGTGCGAAGTATCGTTTTTTTGCTTTTGTCGCCGAAAAGCGTAGTTGCCACACTTGAAAGGGGTAGCGCTTGTCGGGCCAAGGATGTTCGCAATTCGAGCATAATTGGTTCTGCGGCCAACATTGCAAATCGCTTTTCCGAGGGGCATTGCCGCAAAACTTCAAAATTAAGTGCAGCTGATTTTTTTGCTGAGATATTCGGAAGTTCCGGCAACAACCGAGAGCCTTCAACTACGGTCACGCGATCAAGGCCCACTCCAGCAATATCTGCTAGGAATTCCTGCAACTGGCTTTGGGCTTCTTGACCAGTTCCCGAGATGGTAGCAGAGGTAGCGACAAAATGTACGTCTTCAGACTGACATCCAAAGGCGTGTAAAACCCGGCGTAAAAGCAATGTCAACTCCGCCGCCTGGGATCCTATATAACTGTGTGCTTCGTCGATGACTATCCAACGCAGCTTTCCTTGAGATTGGTCCAGGATAGATCGGTCTTCGTTGCGAACCAGCATATATTCAAGCATGGTGGCGTTAGTGACCAGAATTGGAGGCGGAGTCGCACGAAGTGTTTTTCTGTCGAAGACTTCACTTTTCCATTCCGATCTTCTTGCTTCGTTGGGAGTATCTCCGTTGTAAAGACAATAACGTATTTGGCCTCCAAACGGTTCCGACCAGGCTGTGAGACGATCTCGCTGACTTTTTATCAGGGCATTAAGAGGATAAAGAAACAGGGCGCGAACTCCGACTAAGGGGCCGGCTTTTTTCTCTACTTCATTAGCCAAATCATTCAGGATGGGAATGAGAAAACATTCGGTCTTGCCGGAACCAGTGCCGCTTGTGACCAAGACGGAACGGGGTGGCGTTTCAGAAATAAGCGACTGCCATGCTTCTAACTGGTGCAGGTAAGGGTACTGTTCCTCCCGGAAGACATAATCTTGGGGTAGAGATTCGGGCGGATTGCTTAAAGCATCTATGAGTTTAGGATGGAGCAGTTGTCCGGATAAATCGCCAAAATTATATTTGGCCGGCCGCCAGCCAAAGGTTGCTTCGAACACCACATCGGCTAAAAATGAATGATCTTTCCCCGGAACCCTTTGGAACAAATCACGCAAGTGCTCGCGTAATGCATCATTGCGGAAACCCAGAATGCCAAGAGCAGCTCGGGAGGCCCCGCGATTTAATTGGTCGGCCAAAGAAGCGAAAAAGGGTGTGTCAGTCATAAATTATCTCCAGCTGATGCATCGGAGGACAGTTCGGCAAGCCCGAGGCAAAGAGCAAAAGCAAAAGCCGAATCAAACCATTCCCTATCGAAGTTACGAAGTTTCTGCAATTCGAAAAGTAATGATTCATCATAAGACGTCCCGATTAACGCAATTTGGGCAGCCACAAATGGTGCACAACGAACAGGTCGGAACGGGCGGGCAAGATGTTTATAGCGGAATTCTTGTGCGTAATCAGGGCGATGTTGCCATTCCATGACCTGCGGGCCATCGGGATACCGTTCATCCGCGTCATGACGGCCCAGAAACTTTTGTTCTTCCCTTTTTATTAATTTCGCGATGATTTCTGGTGCCTGTTTTGCCAGGGAAAGCTCACTGTTTTCAAGATGACGAGTAGGAAACATCGACATGGATAACCAGTCGCACACTTGTCGAAAAAATGGTTGACGGATGGTTACCCGTTCACGTATGGCTTGAAAAGCTTGTCTTATCAGATCTTCGCCTTGCTCTATTGAAGAAAGAGCTTCTTGAAGTGATAAGAAATATTGCGAGGCTGCGGATTGCCATGCGGTAACCGGGATAAGATGCCACGAAAACGGTAACTGGTATGCCAGTGACCAGACGGCATCAAAATCCTCGTCATTGCTCTTAAGAAGGGCAAGCACCAATGCCTGGGGCTCTTTTATCAGGTATCGAAATAAATCGAATGTACTCGCTGGATAACGCCGGGTCAGTTGTAGATATTCTGAAAAGCCGGTCCAGTCCGGATGTTCAGGGTACTTTCCAAGTTGTTCTGCCAACTCATGGAATTTACTCTGTCGCGTAAGCCTGTCTTGTTCCCGGATTGCCTGAATCAACAAGCTTTCACTCGGTTCCAGTACTCCATCTATACACCACAACACAGGCCGAAAACGAGGCCAATCTCCCTCCTCACCCAATACCAGCCATGGTCCTGCCTCCAGCCCTTCAGGAATGGTCCAGGCAATTACTGCCCCGCATCTTTTCAACGGCACCGGTTCGGCTTCCGGTTGCCATAACTTTATCATCCTGATGTTGAGTCGATGTTCCCAATCGTTTTCAAGCTGTTCGATGCTTTGAATAGGCAACGAGAGTAAATTGTTCGTATAGTCCGGCTCAAATATCAGCTCAAATAATCCCACCTCCATCTTTTCAAGAGGCCTTCCGCTTATATCCAATATCTCCAATTCAGCAACGGCATCTAAATCGCCGGTCAGCGCCAACATTGATGAAAGTTTTTCCTGGATTCGGTGGAGTTCAAACTGGCCTCTCCCGCTACTATCGAGATGTATGGTTTCGTGGATTGAGAGATTGCAACTCCAATCATTGCAGGATTTGATTTTAGAGTTCAGATAAAAAAAGCTGCCACCGGCCGGGGCCTGAATAACTGCATGAACGGAGGCTAACCTGGTCACCGCCACCCTGCCTCCTGGCGGAATTGCACACCCCATACGCACAAATGCGGCCCCTTTCCTGGGAAAAGGGAGTTGTATGGTGAGTAGGAAGCCTTCACCCCAAGACAAGGTGCATCCAAACTGAGTAATCGGCAAGCCAGGCTCTGCCAAAGAATCAATCTCAACACCACCTGATAAAGGCCTTGTCTCGAAACGACACCCTGGGATATCTTCGCACCCTACCTTACACGAACCTAAGCCCACTATTCGAATCGTCCCTGCCTCATGGTGATCAACGCCGATCTTTTCAATGCTGATCCGGCAAGATGAAGGCACTACCCTGACTTTTCGAAGCAAAAGCTGGCTATCTGTGGCATCGCGATGCCGAATCCAGACCTCACCTGCACATTCGTGAGTATCGTTTCGCCAACCAAGTCCACTCATACCAGCCGGCCGCCATTCCAACCTGGCATTGTCAATGCCGTATCGATTACCGTTGTTATTGACAGCAAAAAGGTTCGGCATTCCTTGAAAAGGAGGGTTGTCGTCTAATTGCATCATCAACCGAGGGCCATCCAGGAGAAATGTCTCCGTGCTTTCCTCTGTGCTGGCGCATTGAAACCGGCATGTTCCAAGTTCAGGATGTTTCCACTCGCCACTACCGGATAGTTCGAAAAGCATTCGGTCAGTGCTAAGAGAAAGTCCGATCGGTTCAAAAATGCCATCCCCTTCGAAACTGCCATCCAGTGGAGCCAACGCATACATTTTGGTGTCTCTGCATCTGGTTGTCCCTTCCCCAAGAAATTCCATTTCTCCTTCGCCAGTCCTGAAAAACCATGGCAATGGCCCCCACTCCTGATCTCCCTGTACCGACAGGCAATGGTCGATTAGCCCGTCACTGAGGCGCAAACGTACACCGGATAATAATTCCTCCCCCGATAGTTTAACGCCTTTACGGCGTAGGACTTCACAGCGATAAACAGCATTACTCCCTTCTCCTTTCAGGCGGGTGAGTAAAGCAATCTGATCGGGGCCTTTGGATGTATAGAGGAAAAGACGAAGGCGGGAGGGTATTTCCGTATGATTAGACCATTCCTGAAGACTGGAACCGGAAATTCGATCCGGTAATTCCAGGATCTGTTCAATTGTCCACTCTTCATCTTTTTGAGTAAGAAACCGTCGCCAACGAATTTTTTGCCGTTCAGTAATGAACAAGGTTCGAGCTTCATTAACTAGGTTTCTCAACAATCTTTCTATGGTGTCGTCTGCCAACGGCAGCGGAAGCAAGTTCCGCCAATCAGCGTCCTTTTGATTCAGTGCGGAAATTGGGTCGGCGGCATCGACAACTTGTTCCTGCAAGGTAACTATTTTCTGGATTAGCTCTCCGCTGAGGGAAAAAACGATATCATGGCGTAATGAAGGCGGGAGTATTGAGGACAAGCGGTAGGCCAGCTGTCGGGCGTCACATGAAAGAGATCTTCTTTCTTGGTGATATGCCGCCAACAACTGACGAAAATAGCGATAAAGATGGGCGTTTTCTTTTTGCAAAAGGAGCAGAGGTAAGCCACCCTCACAGGCTATAGTAACCAGAAATTCACGATGACCGAGTTGGCTTCGTAAAAGCGGTCGCCCCCACCACTTTAAGCCATTCTCAATGGTCGTGCTGAGCCAGGAGTGCTCGGGAACAGGATGGTTTATCTCATTGAAAACGGTTTCCCATTTCCAGGGGCCACTGCTATGACATCTCCGCCAAGTTTCAGCAGCATAAAGACAGAAAAGTGCTTCAAAACGAGGGTTCCATTTTCCTTTTAATATGTTGGAAGTTGCAAGGAAAAGGGATTTAAGCTCTTCGTATTCTGTATTACGGCATTTATAGGCATACAAGGGCCGTCTATCTGGTTTGATGTTTCTGGTGCGTATAAATAGAAACTTTTCTATCCAGTTATGTGAGCTAGTTGATTGCATGAGGGGCCTTTATCCAGCTTTTACCACTTTCCCTGTCTTGCCGGAGCACTTCCTTACACTTGCAGGTGTGCTTTTCTGCGGCGATTCCTATGGTATGGCAACATCTACTATCTTCTGTTTAAACCTTGACCACTCCCTTGAATGGTCTGTATTTGAAAGCCGTTTGAATGTCACGTTTCTCTCACTGCTGCCTGCGTACTCATCAAGCCCGATACCACAATCAATGCCGCCGATATCGGTCAGGATAAAACGATCATGCAGGTCGTTTTTTGGCCAGATGGCAAATTCAAGGCGGAACCCTGCGGGAAGATCAGCACTGAGATAGCTGGTGAACTGTGTCTGCAGGTTCGCGGCAGTGTAATACTGATCACCGATATGGTAGACCAGTTTGCCAACTGTGGGGCCGTATTGTTTGTTGGAAAGAAATCGGGCAATGCCCAGAAGGACGTTTTTATACTTGCCGACAGGGCTGCCGTGCTGATTCTCAAGGCGGAAATTGCGGTCCACCAGAATCACTTCCCTGGCATTTTCCAGCAGGGCACTGACAGCGGCAACCATGGCGGCTGCTTCCCGGTCAACGGTCTTACTGGTTGGCGCGGTCCAGTTTGACTTGCCGCTCAGGTGGATGTCCCGAACAAGATACTGTGGTTCATCACCATTGTACTCTTCCAGCAGAATCCCCCTGTATGGCCAACCACTGTGCGCCTGCTGGGTCATGGTCGGCCAGTTACCTTCCTCAATCTGTTGCTGCCGGCAATACAGGGCTCTGTTGTTCTTGGTCAATATCTTGAGGGCTTCCTTCAGGGTATGCTTGGCAACCGTCTTGTTGCCGGATGTCCGTATCGCCGCCCGCACCAGGTTCACCCAATGATCTTTCTTAAGTTCCGAGACCAGTCTCCCATTGTCACGGCCAAAGGATTCCAGGATGAAACAGGCCGTATCTTCAGCAGTAAAGAGTGAAGGGTCAACTGCGTATTCATAAATCATCAGTCAAATAGCTCCTTCTCTCTTTCCTCAAAAAATCCTTCCGGCCATTCGGCTTCAAAATCACCGTCTTCGGTGATGGGAATATTAACAACCTGCGATCCCTGCTTACCAGGGGTCACAAAGAGCACGGCGACATCGTTATTGGAGACAG
>JAYEJK010000213.1:0-3268 GCA_034660535.1 Thermodesulfobacteriota bacterium
GTATAAGTACCTTAACAGCTGCGTGTAACTATTTAAAAATATTTCACCTTTTTGATTTCCTGCCACTCATTTCAGTGCCCCCTTGAGGGGTAGAAAAAACAAGAAAATTACCACTAAGGTACTAATATGCCTGTCTGCTTTATTCTATTATTTTCGTCCCATCGCAGGGCGTAGTGAGCATTTTGAATATCGGATATTAACAAGGTCTATTCATACACCATTTTTCCCACATTTTCCGGTAAGCCGTTTCAAGGGAGTTTACAAAAAGCGCTCCGTTTGTGAGCGGCGACTGTGAAACCATGTTCCTTAACCCGGACCGCAATCGGGCGAGGCGATTAGTATCCATTGCCAGGCCCACTGCTGTTTCCAGGTATTCCTCACTTTTCCTGGTGATGGTTTCAAAAAGGTTCACCTGCGACAGGATACTTGCTCCCACCCGTGCAGAATGGTTTTCCCCTGCAAGTGTAATCACGGGCACTCCCATCCACAGCGCCTCGCATGTCATGGTCGTGCCATTGTACGGGAATGTGTCCAGGGCCAGGTCGATCCGGTTATACGTTCTAAGATGCTCGCTAAGATCCGGCATAAAGCCCAGGAGTTCTATCCTTTCACATGCATTGTCAATCCCCGAAGATCTGAACATTGCGATCACCCGTTCCCTTGTATCGTTGTCGGCAAGCGATTTATATTTCATGATCAGTCTGGAATTCGGAACCGCAAGCAGTATTTCTGCCCATATTTTAATCACTTGAAAGGTTGTCTTGGCCAGGTTGTTAAAGCTGCCAAAGGTCACAAAGCCATTGAATAGCGCCGGAAGCGCAGACGGTTCCGGCGAATCCTTGACAGGCTGGTAGCAGAGAAAACCGTGGGAAAGGCGCACTATTTCTTCGGAACAGAAATCCCCGGATATCCCTGGAGGATCTGCCGTACCATCTGTGATCCGGTAATCCATTTGCAACAGGCCGGTTGTATTCGGATATCCGAGATAAGTCACCTGAATAGGGGCCGGTTTTCTCCCAAAAAGGAGAAGGCGGTTGCCCTGGGTATGGCCTGCAAGATCAACAAGTATGTCAATCGAATCTCTGGCAATAAAATCAGCCGCCTCATTGTCGTTAAGAGGGTGGATGTTGCGCCATGTGACCGGCAGGGCCTTGAGCCGGGACGTGACACTATCTTCCATAACCATGTTTGCGTAACAGAATATTTTAAAATGGTCCTGGTCATGGTTTGCCAGGATCGGCTCTATAAAACAGGAAACCGGGTGCCTTTTAAAATCCGGGGACACATATCCTACCCGCAGACAATATTTTTTCTTAAAATCGCTGTCCCGGTCCCGATTAACAGGCTGGGAATCAGCAACATGCCTGGTGGCCCATTGTTTATGGGCGGCAGCCATTTCATGCAGCCCGATTTTGGAACTGTAGTTCATGTTCAGCAATAGATTGCTGTGGGCCACGGAAAAACCGGGTTTTATTGAAATTGCCTTTTGGTAACACCCGGACGCCTCGTCAACCATTCCTTTTTCCATCAGCAGGTTGCCGAGGTTGTTGAGCCCTTCCGGGTATTCCGGCGCAGTTTCCAGGGCACGGTTAAAACTCGCCAGGGCATTATCCAGTCTGCCCTGAAGCTGCAGTGTCACTCCAATGTTGTTGTGAATTCCAGGGTCACCCGGTTTTAAATCCAGGGCGGTCTTGTAACTGACAAGTGCCTCGTCAAATCTCCCCGACTGCCTTTGGATATTGCCGAGGTTATTATGGGCCTGGGCAAAGCCGGGGTTAAGGGATACAGCACGCTGATATGACGTAATCGCCTTATCTGTTTCTCCCAGTTTCCTGAACGCGTTTGCCAGATTGTTGTGCACTTCCGGTGAATCAGGATTTAAGGCAACGGCCCGCTTAAAGCACGAGAGCGCCTCACTGTGCCTGGCCAGACACCTCAAGGTTATTCCGAGATTGTTCAGGGCCTCTCCATTGTCCGGGGCCTTGGCAAGGGATTTTTCAAGATAATTGACAGCCTCTTTGTAACGGCCGTGCTGATGCGCCAGAACACCGAGGTAATGGAGGGCATCAGGATTAGAAGGAGTGCGGGACAGGATTTTTCTATATAGTTGTTCAGCCTCTTGCAGTCGACCGGCCTGGTGATATTGAACAGCTTTCTCAAGGAATTGCTGTTTATCCCTCTTTTTTTTGATTTTTCTTTTTATTCCCATCAGGCAGATATATTGTTGAGAGTTTTACAATTCATGTTACATGTTATAATCTGAAACCAAAATCCTGAAATTCGTTTGGAGAATTACTGTGGACTGCCCTCATTGCGGCCGTTTTGTGGCACATCTTTACAGAAATCCTGTTCCCACCGTTGATATAATCATCGAAACAGGCGGCGGCATCGTACTGATCAATAGAAAAAATCCTCCGCACGGGTGGGCGCTGCCGGGCGGTTTTGTGGATTACGGCGAAACGCTTGAGACTGCCGCGGTGCGGGAGGCCAAGGAGGAAACCGGCCTGGATGTATGTTTGGTTGAGCAATTCCATGCCTATTCAGCCCCTGAAAGGGATCCCAGACAGCACACTGTCAGCATGGTGTTTATTGCAAAAGCCTCGGGAATCCCTCAGGCAGGCGATGACGCGGGACAGGCCGAAATTTTTTCATTAGACGGACTGCCGGAACTTACCTTTGACCACGGGGAGATCCTGGATGATTATGCCCGATACAAAATGACCGGCAAACGGGACCATATCTGCTGAAAATCGATATTTAAGCGTTCACCATGGTTACGCTTTTCTATCCGAAAATGGCATCAAGCCCCAGGATGTGATGAAAATAATCGCTGTTCTGCAAGGCGGCCGTCACCTCGCCGGCACAAATAAGCACGCGTTCAACCTCTTTTGCGCAACTCTTCTCGGCCAGGCATTTGACTATCCTTTCATAGGTCCTTGTTACCTTGAACTGCTCTTTGAATATAGTTTCAAACTCGGTCAGAAAAAAACCATATAGACCTGACAATTGGCACCTTAGCCATGATTGGACACAACATCAATCATATTCTAACCCTGAATACAAAAGATTTGTAACCGTTCAGAGGGCCCCCCCATGTTTTTGCAGACCCCTTAAGAATGTAATCGTTCTCAGGCGCTCCACATGGGCGCTAGCAGTTCGGCTCACCATATAAGTAATATGTGAGCCGGGCTGATCGCACCCCAAGGGCACTTCCGTTGGGCGCGTTCAGATGGAGGGCCTGTGAACGATTACAAAGATTTTCTGGGAA
>JAYEJK010000214.1:0-3253 GCA_034660535.1 Thermodesulfobacteriota bacterium
AGGATTTTGTAAAGGGAGGACTTCCTTATTTCTCGGATGATTATCCGCTGGACCCCAAGGCAGTAAAGAAAAACATCAAGAAAAACCCGGAATTAAAGGAATGGCTGCCCATGCTGGCTCTTCGTTTTGAAAAGATTTCGGATTTCTCTAAGGAGGAGGCGGAACGGGTCACCAGGGAACTGGCGGAAGAACTGGAGATAAAGGCCGGTATTCTGATAAATGGTATGCGTACCGTTGTAACAGGTCTCCCGGCCGGACCAGGTCTTTTTGATGTGCTGACGGCCGTGGGCAGGGATCGCGTTATAGAAAGAATGAAGAAAAATGTTTACTAAAAATCACGTAATCGTTCAGAGGAGCCCCATATTTTGCAGACTTCTTAAGAATGTAATCGTTCTCAGGCGCTCCATATGGGCGTTAACAGTTCGGCTCACTATATAAAATAATATGTGAGACGGGCTTGGTCACGTTCAGATGGAGTGCCTGAGAACGATTACAGCGCCATTATTTCTTTCCTGACATAAATTCCTCCGCCAGATCCACTTCCTTGCGGCATCCTATTATCAGAGGCACCCGCTGATGGAGAGATTCAGGCTCAATATCCAGAATGTCTTTACCCTCGTCGGTAATTGCCCGCCCCCCGGCCTGCTCAACAAGATAGGCAAGGGGGGAAGCCTCGTATAACAGTCTGAGTTTGCCGCTCGGCTTGGCCGGATCTTTTCTGTCGCTTGGATAAAGAAAAATACCGCCTCTGATCAGATTCCTGTGAAAATCTGAAACAAGAGAACCGATATACCTGGAACTGTACGGCCGGCCATGTTCCTTGTCTTCTTTTTTAATATATTCAATATACCTGCGCACCCGATCATCCCAGTAGCTCGTATTCCCCTCATTAACACTTAAGTAACTGCATTTCTCGGGAATTTTAATGTCAGGATGGGAGAGATAAAATTCTCCCACGCTCGGATCCAGAGTAAATCCATGGACTCCCTCGCCGGTTGTGAAAACAAGCATTGTGCTGGCCCCGTATATAATATAACCGGCAGCCACCTGACGATTTCCAGGCTGCAGCAGATCTTCCTCGATTCCCGGCCCGCCATCCGGGCTGCGGCGGCTGTGCACGGCAAAAATGGTCCCGATACTGACATTCACGTCAATGTTGGAAGAGCCGTCCAAAGGGTCAAATGCCAGGGTGTATGACCCTTCATAGCCCGGTTTTACCGGGATGGTGCCTTCTTCCTCTTCCGAGGCCATGATACAGAGGTGACCGCAACGGGCCATGCGCCTCTTGATTGTGTTGTTTGCAAATTCATCAAGCTTCTGCACCTCTTCACCCTGAATATTCATCTTGCCGGACATTCCGAGAATGTCTGCCAGGCCTGCCATGTTTGCCTCGGCTGAAATCGTCTTTGCCGATACTATAAGTTCATTCAACACACTGGACAGCGCTCCTGTGGCCTTGGGATGAAGCCGTTGAAGGTCCGCAATGTGTCGGTTGACTGTAATTCCTAAAGGTCGTCTATTCATCGCTTTCTCCTTAAATTGTTATCTAAGGACTAATTGAAACTTACTCGCGATTTTTTTCAAGACATTTCTGAAGAGTTTCTTTTAAAGTATCTTTTGTAAACGGCTTTGCGATAAATTCGTTCACTCCGGCCTTTGATGCCAGACCAGTCTGAGATTTTTCGGTTTCGGTTGTAGCCATCAAAATATAAAGGCCTGGCCGATTGCCGGACTTTCTGATTTTTTTTACCAACTCTATTCCATCCATATTCGGCATATTCAGGTCAGTGACCAGAAGATCGACAGTCTCGTCTGATTGCAGATATTCAAAGGCTATTCCGCCGTCCTCCGCAGTTTCCACCTGCACCGCAAGGTCAGCGGCTACACTCTTGTAGAAAAAAAGCATGGCCTTTGAATCATCAGCGATGATCCGATCGTCCTGGCCGTCCAGCACATCAAACATGGTGTGATAGATCATTTCATCAACTGCCACAGGTCGCCGGTGGGTGTTGCAAGGAGATCAGACAATTCCGGTATGACATCTGTTTGTCCGGCTGCCTTGATTTCATTCAGAATCGTAATCTGCTCTATCATGTCCTTATTAAGAAAATTGCTTAGGCTGCTCATGATTCATCCATTACATGTCTTTAAAATCCCAGATTTTCCAGCACTTGGTTTACAGCGGTCTGGTCAAGCTCGCGTTCCTCTTCATCTCCGGCCCCTGTCATAGTGTCGATATAGGAATCAACATCCTTCTGTGCAAGCGCTTTGCTTTCCTCGACTGTGATGCTTTTATTCTGCTCCTTATGTTTCAATTGAGAGCCGAATGAGACGACCATTGCGACAAGCTGTATCTGGAAATCAGTGAGGAGCTTAATGATCTTTAAAATCCGCTGTCCTGAAAGATCCTGAAAAGAGAGCGCCTGGGTTATCTTCGTAACCACTGCCCCAATGCTGTCCGCAATCCCGAACGATTTTTCTATCTTTTCAAAAATTTCAGACTGGTCTTCAATGGTCATGAGACTCTGGGTGTCAAGCTTTGCCGATGGGGCGGGTTCCGCGGCTATAGTTGACATATTATCGATTAATGCCAGGCTGTCCTCCAGTATTTCATTCAGGTTATCAATCCGTGGATCAGGCTTGGCTGCCGGAGGAGCTGGAGGATCTTCGGCCTTATCAGACGGGACTTCAATTTCAACCTCCTCAGTGGGAGGGACCTCGAGCGGCAGACTCATATCCAAAAAAATGTTGCTCTGTCCGGAATCCATTTTCTTTAACAGATTTGCGATCCCTTTATCACTGCAGGCATCGCCCAGGGATGTAAATAGATCCGTCATCGGCACCTGATAAAAATTGTCTTCATCCGGGTTTAATTTGGCAACCTTCGGGCTGACACTGTCATAAAACACATCGGAATTGAATATCTCTTCAGCCTTGGTCCGGGCGGTTGTGATATGGGTCTTTACGGTCTCGTTGGTGCATAGCTCATAGAGCGTCTGGAAAATGACGTCCAGAGGGAACAGGAAACGTGTCCTCTTCTCCGTCTTCACCTGCGGTTCGGCCGGTTGTTCAGAAGCCGCGTCTGTTTCCTCCTGAATTACGGAAATAATTTTTTGTGCTTTAAGCACGGTTTTTTTCAGCTCGTCCACTTTTGCGACAACAGACGCCTCTTCGGATGACTCTTCCGGCTCCTCTTTGACTTCGGATTCCACCGGCTTTTGAAAGGCGCTATGATCCTTTAAAAGGGCCAGTA
>JAYEJK010000215.1:0-3253 GCA_034660535.1 Thermodesulfobacteriota bacterium
TGGCCCGGCGGAGTCCTAGAACCTGGCATGTGTGGACATCTTTTACACGGGAATCGGGATATCCATAGGTCTTCCCAAAACCGAAAGGTAAGGAGGAACGGGCAGTGAAGGGGAAATCCTACAAGGCAGCCATGTACGGCCTATGGAAGTCGGACAACAACATAGTACCTGAGAAACCAGCGAACAAGAAGGCCAACACCTTCGCGGAGCAGGTGGAGGGAAGGGCGTTGACCGAGGGGAACATCTTGGATACTGCCGCAGTCCGCACTCAGGGGCGGGGTGCTGCGTCGATCAGTCTTCAAGGTGTACGTAGAAAAGCTGAACAGGGAAAATTTGGGGACACCATACTAGTTAATTATTGACAAAAGTCTGAAAATCTATGGTCTTACAGCAACTTCGCAAGCACGAACGTACAGGACGACCGCTGGGCATTGAAAGGTTTATATCTCGACTGGAAAGAAAAATCGGAAAAATACTGACACAACAAAAAGGCGGCAGACTCAAAAAACAGAAAAACTAACCCAGATAAACTGGAAATTTTAAAAGGTCCTGGACTATTTTCAGTACCCCCCTGAGGGGTATAAGTGCCTTAAAACATGTAGCACCGCAGGCGTCACATATAACTTCAGAGTTTTTCTGCCACAAAAAACAAGAAAATTACCACTAAGGCACTAAAATGGTGTCCCCGGGAGCATTCCCAGTTTGTTAATACATGGGAATTTTACTCCGGTTGATGATATCTACTGACCTTTTGAAACCATACCAGAGAGCCTTTTTGGGAGAGCCTTTTTTGTTTTTGTAGTATATTACAAACTCGACAGTCGAAAGTTCTCAATAAATGGCAGAGCATTTGCTTTTTCGGTAACAGCGGGTAATTATTTTGCGGAAACGAATTTGTATTATCGACGGACAGGGGGGCGGTATTGGGGGCACATTGATAAAATACCTCAAGGAAGCCTACGGAGAGTCCCTGGAATTACTGGCCCTGGGGACGAATGCGATTGCGACCGGACAGATGATGAAGGCCGGGGCGAATCGAGGCGCAACCGGCGAAAACGCGATTGTTCGCACTGTTCTCCGGGCCGATCTTATCATCTGTTCTATATCGATTACCTGGGTCAATGCCCTTATGGGGGAAGTCACTCCCCGGATCGCTGAAGCCGTAATGTCCTGTTCCGCGCCAAAGATACTACTGCCGTTGACTCAGGAACGGGTCGTCCTTGTGGGCGTGATAACCGATCCTCTGCCTCACATGGTTAAGGTTATTGTTGAAGAGAAAATCAAGGAGGTCTTGAAAGATGTGTGAAGCCAATGCGTATGTTTCCAAGGACGGGCAAGAGGAGTTGCTTTTAGAAGCCGTAGACGTGATTGAACCAATCGAGGAAGGTGAATATCGACTGATCAGTATTTATGGCGAGCAAAAAACGATCAAGGGCAAAATCATATTAATGAATCTGGTCGATCATAAAATTATATTTAAAACGCTTACACCATAGTTAGGGACGCCTTATCCCAGATATCCTTCCTTTTTCAAATACAACATAATTTCTTGAGTGGCCTCGTAGGGAGTAATGGTTGATGTATCAACGGTTACTTCCGGGTTCACAGGGATTTCGTAAGGATCATCAATCCCTGTGAACCCTTTTAGGATGCCGGACCTGGCCTTTGCATACAGACCTTTTCTGTCCCGTATCTCACAGACTTCAAGCGGCGTGGACACATACACCTCGACATAGCCGCCGTAACCGGAGATGAGGCGTCTGTTGTGGAGCCGCGCATCCGCGAGGGGCGCAATTGGAGCACATATGGCAATGCCGCGGTTTTTTACTATCTCACTTGCCACGAATCCTATCCTGATGATGTTCAGTTCTCTGTGATGCCTTGAAAATCCAAGCTCACTGGACAGATTCCTCCTTACAATGTCGCCGTCAAGCAGTGTCACCGGGCGTTCGCCTATCTGCATGAAACGGCTCATTATCACCTTGGCCAGAGTGGACTTGCCTGAACCGGAAAGACCGGTAAAAAAGATTGAAAATCCTCGTTTAGATCTCGGAGGATATGCCTTTCTTAAAATTTCAACTACTTCAGGCGGAGAATACCAGGCCGGGATGTCAAGATCGGCGTCCAGCCTCCTCTTAAGCTCCACGGCGGACAGTTCCTGAAATGTATGACTTTCCTCATTCTTGCACTCATCAAGAGGAAGGTACTGAGCCCTTGCGGGGAGATAGACCATTTTTTTCAGCTCGACCATTGTGACGCCGGTTGATTCTTCATGCTCTGCAACATACTGCTGGGCCGCGTTATAGGGATAAAACCGTTCTTCGTCGGAAAATGCATGTGGGTCCGCATGATCTTCTCCAACCATGAAATGGGAGCAGCCGTAATTTTTTCGGATAATCGTGTGCCACAGGGCTTCTCTTGGTCCTGCCAGACGCATGGCCAATGGAAGAAGTGAAAGGACAACCGAATCCGGTGGATAGTTCCTGATGATCGCCTCGCAGCATCGAACTCTTGTGTAATGGTCAAGGTCGCTCGGATGGGTCAGTCCTACGATCGGATTGAGAAAGATGTTGGCGCCGTGTTCCCTGGCAGCTTTTAATGTCATCTCCTTGTGGGCGTTATGAAGAGGACCATGTGTCTCAAAGGCGACAATTTTCCGCCAGCCGAGTTTCCTGAAGAGATTCCTGGTCTCATGCGGCGACATCCTGAGCATTTTGTAATCAAAATGGATCGGGCATGCTGCACCGGTTATCTCTCCGCCTACATACCAGTCGTCTACCGAGTTGAAAAGACGCGCAACACCTGGATGATCCAGGCTGTCGGTTCCATATATCCGCAACGCCTCCTCGGTCTTGTCAGGTTTCCAGACATCCCTCACCGTCATGATGCCCAGCATGAATCCTTCCATGTCACGCAGCGCTACTTTCCGGCCTGTTTCAAATTCACGGGCCCTTTCTTCCGGCACATCGAGATAGATAGGGATCGGCCAGACCAGTCCGCTTGGCAGAGCAGCATCTTCCAGTACTGATTCATACTGCCGCCTTGTCATGAAGCCGCGCAATGGTGAGAATCCCCCATTCATTAACAGCTCAAGATCAAAAAGCTGACTGGAACCAAGATTTAAGGATGGGTATTCAATGGACTCTTTTTTCAGGTCATCTGCTTTGTCCCAAGGGCAGAAGAGGTTAACGAGCTGTCCGCCATGCGGCTCAATAAGATTTTCCATGGTTGTCGTTTCTCTGCTTTAGTGGTA
>JAYEJK010000216.1:0-3246 GCA_034660535.1 Thermodesulfobacteriota bacterium
TCACACCTTTAGCCGGTTTGACATCCCCGAAATCCTCACCGTAGCCCTGCTACGCTTGCGGTTTCGTGAATATCAAACCGACTAAATCTGCAACACATTTCGGATCGGAATTACCCAAGTTATTTTTACTTGAGCCATAAGAGCCTGTCCGAGAATAGCAATTATGGATGAACACTAACCAGTAAGTATGATAATTTCGTAATAAAAAGTCCGACTTGAGGGGAATTTCAAAATGATACGCATGAACAATTTTACAAAAGTCGTAATAGTGACATTTCTGGCTTTTTTACTAGTTACCTTGTCAGCTTGCTCAAACCCTGATGAGGAAAAAGCAGCCTTTTACCGGAAAGGAATGGAGTACGTAAAGCAGGAAAACTTGAAAGCAGCGATTATCGAATTCAAAAATGCCGTCCAGACTGACCCCAAATATGGCGATGCCCGTTACCAATTGGGCCTTGCCTACTTAAAAAACCAGGAAATTAAAAAGGCTTTTGATGAACTCGGAAGGGCTGCCTCTCTCGATCCCTCCAACCTGGATGCGCTCCTGAAAACCGCCGAAATCTTATTCCTTGCACGGAACATAGATGAAAGCCGCAACGCGGTGGACAAAATCCTGGTAACTGATCCAGGGCACGTGGAAGCTCTCCGGCTCAAGGCCAGTATCGCATTAAGCGAAAAAAACATTGAAGAGGCGGAAACAAACATCGAGGCAGCCATTAAAGCTGATCCGAATCTGGATCGTTCATACCTGGTCCAGGCACAGGTGCTGGCAGCAAAGCAGGATATGTCAGGCGCTGAAGCCGCCCTGAAAAAAGCCATTGAGTTAGACCCGGAAAACATGGGGCATCATCAGGCCCTGGTCAACTTTTACTTAAGCCTCCGGAACGTGGACCAGGCAAAGACCTTTCTTGAAAAAATGACCTCTAAATTACCGGAATCACCACAACCTCTTCTGGCGCTGGCCTCCGTTTATGAGAGAAACGGAGAGCATTCAAATGCTGAAGAAAAAATCAAGGACGCGATTGAACTAAAACCGGATGATCCCAATCTTCACCTGCTGCTCGCAAGATTTTACAATAAATACGGGTCTGCCGAACCGGCCGAGGCGGCAATCAAAAAGGCCCTTGAAGTCACACAGGAACCTCTTAAGATTAAAGCAATACTTGCGGATTTTCATTTTGAACAGGGTCGGTTTGAACTCGCGGAAAAAGAAATTAATGAAATACTTAAGGAAAACAGTAAAAATCCCGTGGCCAACCTGGTCCGGGCCAAGCTTCTAATAAGGGAAGGGAAAAACACGGATGCCATTGCCATAGTCGACCAGCTCCTTCTGGAACAGCCCGATTGGGGCGAGGCCCATTTCCTCAAATCAGTAATCCACTTAACCACTGGGGATACCGAAATTTCCAGGCAGGCCGCGATTGAAGCGGTTAAATTCAGGCCCAACGATTTCAAGGCCCGCACCCTTCTTGCCAGGCATCATCTCATAAAGGACGAATTCGAGGAGGCCGGCAGGGAAGCGGCCATAGCGCTTAAAATTAAACCTGACTATTTACAGGCCGCCTTTATCATGGGTAAAAGCCTCCTGTTCAGTAAAAAATATGACAAGGCGCTCGTAATATTCAACAAACTCCATTCAATTCTGCCTGATAACATTGAAGTACTGCAGAATATCGGGATCATACAACTGGCCGTTGAAAAGAAAGATGCGGCGCTTAAAGCCTTTGAAAAAGTACTGGAACTTGAACCGGCCTATTCACCGGCTCTCTCATATACGGCTGCAATTCATGCCGACGTAAAGGATATCCAAAGCGCAATAGACAGGGTTAAACAACAGATACTCATCTCTCCGGATACTGTCGGACATCAGATGGTCCTTGGCGACCTGCTGTTTAAAAATAATTCGTATGAAGAGGCCATCACGGCCTTTCGTAAGGCGCATCAGCTTGCGCCCGGCATCCCGAATACATACGACATGATTGCAAGGGCGCTGGTCAAGCTGAACAGGCCCGATGAGGCTGAACAAGAATTTAAGTCCATGATCCGGCAAATCCCGAACCATATTCCAGCCCACATGAGTCTTGCGGTTCTGTTCGAACAAAAAGGAGATGTCAAAGGCGCAAAAGAGATCTATCACAAGATACTGGGAATCAACCCCAACCATCCTCTTGCCGCCAATAATCTGGCAATGCACATCACGGAAGAGGAAAACGGCGACATGGGCGAGGCGCTCCGGCTGGCAATGATTGCCCAGGAGCAGATGCCCGAGGATGCCAACATCAACGACACCCTTGGCTGGGTACATTTCAAGAGAAAGTCCTATTCTCTTGCCGAGTCTCATTTTGAAATCGCGACAGAGGCCCAGCCTGACAATAAAATTTTCCAGGAACACCTGGAACAGGCACGGAAAGCGAAAAAGGCCGGCAAAAAATCACAGGATTTTGATAAGTTCCTGGATAATTCAGATATGGGGGAATCTTTACTGGACGAGCAGATGGGAGAAAGTATCGGCCCGGATTGGAAGTAACGTAACCGATCACGGGGCAGCAAAAGCTGCCGAATCGCAAACCACAGCCCACTATGCCGGATGCCGCGAGCGCATGCAGATGCGCGCCGTTGGTGAATTTTTACATCCCGGAGAGTTTCTCAGCCATACCCCTGTGAACGTTTACGCCAATGGTCATGAGTTTCAGGTCACTTTACCTTGATCACTACTACGGACAACCCCTGAAGCATGGGTGCGAAATAACCGGGAAAGGTGTCAGATCGTTTGATAAATACTACGACCGGATCCCCTTCTATTACCTTGACCGGCAGGTCGCCCTGAACATGGTTGACGAGTTTGTCCGTTTTTAACGACTGCCGGCCCGGACCAAGCAGTATCGACAATTGATCATCTTTGTTAATGACTCCAAAACCTTTGATAACATGTTCCACCGCCAGGACAAAATGCCGCGGCTGGGCATCCGGGAACATGCTTTTAACCTGGCCGATCAGGATAAAATCCGCTTCCAGATTTCTTTCTTCAATAACCTCCGGCGGAGCCAGAGCGGAAGCAATGCCCGGAAAGACCAGAAACAGAATCAATAGCTGCAAAAAAAGGATCTTATACATTTTTTTCCCTTAGGGTCTGGAAAGAAATAACTTGGATTTTCCGTTTCCGAACTGTATCACACCTTTAGCCGGTTTGACATCCCCGAAATCCTCACCGTAGCCCTGCTACGCTTGCGGTTTCGTGAATATCAA
>JAYEJK010000217.1:0-3235 GCA_034660535.1 Thermodesulfobacteriota bacterium
GAGGTACCGGCTGTGGCTTTGGGAGTGATTGAACAGCGAATTTCGCCGCAAGATCTTTTCAAAATTAGAATGGCGTAACCATTTAATATGCGGTAATAAATTTTCCCAATTAAACTGAACCAGTGCCTGGCTTTATTATCCAAATATTACTGGCAGATGGCCAATGAACTGGGAGACTCTATTGAGCACATAGAACTCTCCTCCCGCCTTGATTTTAACGATTATTTTGTTGAATTCCTGAATTTTCCCTAAAGATTTTTTTGCCACATGTGCTGGGATTCATTTTGATATCCCTTGATCCACTGTAAATATTCGGCTTGATGCCGAAAAATAGCTATAACCACCAGATTGTAAATGTTTGGCAGCCTGATCGCCTTCCTGTGGAGTGCTGCCGAATATTTACGATCCACTGTTATTTCATGAGCAGATCGTGGGCCTTTTGGATGGCTACGAACTTTTTGTGAGCAAATTCCTGAAATTCCATGCCCAGATGATGGACCTTGTCGGGGTGGTACTGGGAAGCAAGTTTCTTATAGGCTGCATTGATATCCGCCTTTGACGCACCCCTTTCAATGCCCAGTATTTCATAAGGATCCGCGTCCTTGTAGAGCTCCTCATCAGTCCTGCAAGTTGAACCGGTCGATCCCTGTTGATTAGTCTCGTTTTTCCACAAGCCGGCGCCTGCCTGATAGGCCCTTTTAAGTCTGTTCGCCCACCACCAGGCAAGGCCCAGCACACCAAAGTCATCAAGCCAGCCGGGCCCGACTATAAAATCCGGCAATAGATCGTAAGGGTTGATAAAGTACAGAAAGGCTATCAGCCAGGGTAAGTATTTCATGATCATTCTAATTTATACTTTCCGGCGCATCTCTTCCAGCTCTTCCAGTAGATCAAGAGCCAGGGCAGCCCCAGCCATATTGACCCGGAGATCCCGGATCAGTCGGAGGGCGGTGTGCGCCCGATGAATTTCCTTCAGGCCAAAACGCCACTGTCCGGGAGATGCTCCGGCAGGAATAATAATCCCCTCATCAATCATTTCCAGAATCAACTCAGTGTTCCGGCTGCAGAGATCGCTTAATTCCCTCAGGTTGCAACTGGTATTTTCATCAATCAGGGTGGAACTGTAAATACATAGTTGATTTTTCATTTTTAACGTCCCTCCATGGCCTGGCGGGGATTCAGCGGCATAATTTCCGCCATTTTCCGGTATATTTCTTTTTCTTTTTTCGTCTTGGCTGCCGGGATCACTATTTTAAGCGTCACAATCTGGTCACCGGAATGGCCGGAAGTGCAAAGACCGCGGCCTTTCAGGCGTAATTTTCCGTCGCTCTGGGAACCGGGAGGAATATTCAGTTTAACCTTGCCTCCCAGGGTGGGCGCCTCAACCGTGGCGCCAAGGGCAGCCTCCCAAGGAGTAACCGGCAGGGTCAGGTGAATATCCCGTTTGTCGGTTGTAAAGAGGGGGTGTTTTTCAAAAGAGATTTCCAGGTAAAGATCACCGTTGCCGCCACCACCGCGGCCTGCCATACCTTGCCCCTGGAGCCTGATTTTCTGCCCTTCACTCACTCCTTTGGGAATATTAACATTAATTGTATGTTTACGATTGACCAACTCTCCACGTTCATTCACATCAGGCCTGGTAAGGATAAATGTTTTGCCGGCGCCATGCCATGCTTCTTCCAGAGAAATAATAATTTTGGCATGGTTATCCTCACCTTTACTCCGAAAAAAGGCAGTCCGGCCGCTGCGATTAAACTGGCGGGAGCCAAAGAGTTGCGAAAAGAAGTCACTGAAGTCCGCCTGTTCAGCCCCACTGAAATCGGCGCCGCTGAACTCAAAGCCGGCATCCCAGTCAGGGGGTGGATGAAAGTCCTGGCCCTGCTGCCAGTTGCTGCCGAATTTGTCATAGGCCGCCCGTTTTTCCGGATCCTTCAGTACCTCATAGGCCTCACTCAGTTCCTTGAACTTCAGTTCCGCGTCCGGGTCTTTATTCACGTCCGGGTGGAATTTGCGGGCCAGTTTGCGGTAGACGCGTTTGATCTCATCCTGAGGAGCATCACGCGATACGCCGAATGTCTGATAATAATCTTTGAATTTCATAGAAGAATTATGACTATGGAGGTAAATATTCGGCTTGATGCCGAATATTTACCTATGGAGTAGGGGGCTTATTTTCTATTTACCAGATAGTAGCAACTTTTTCGGTTTGTCTTAATTTTTTGTCAGCAGTAACCAGTTTGGCGTTTTCAATGATTGAAGTTGCAGCGATGATTCTATCAGAAGGATCTTTGTTATTGTCCGAAAACAAATCCGTGGAAAGCGCTGCTATCTCCGGCGTGATTCCCAGAAAAACGTATTCATTGGATTCTAACCCAGATAAACTGGAATTTTTAAAGGTCCTGGACTCTGTTCAGTACCCCCCTGAGGGGTATAAGTACCTTAACAGCTGCGTGTAACTATTTAAAAATATTTCACCTTTTTGATTTCCTGCCAGAAAAAACAAGAAAATTACCACTAAGGTACTAATACCAGTTTTATGAATTCCATGTATTCGATATCTATACTGAGTCTTCCTTTGTGCATCAGCATTGCTATTTCCCACAGCGAGATTTCACAAAATATTATTCCATCCGAATTATTGGCTGCTGAAATGGTTTTTTTTGCTTTTTCGGAGAGCATCTCCGGTTTTAAAGCATTCCAAATGATTATGTGGGTATCTACAACAATCATTTCATAGCCTCCCACTCTTCATCAATTGGGGATAGTATATCACCAATAACGGCATTTTTGCCTAATTCCAGCAAAAATTCTCTTGACTTCTTCCTTTTATCTTCCACAGGGACAAGTTTCGCCATTTCCTGACCGCGTGAAGTAATTGTAATAACCTGTCCTTTCTGAACCTTTTTCAGAAATATTGACAGATTTTCTCTCAGTGTACTGATACCAACTTTTTCCATATTTTTATCATCCTCCTCTTTTGTACAAATTAATCGTACAATTCAACCCAGGGGAAATCAATGTTTTTGGAAAAATTCTTTGAAATTCTGTTGCTTGACATTTATAACTAGATGAATTTATCTATTGGTGCCTTCTTGTCGGTGATTTTATTTAACCTGATTATAACGGATTTGGGGGAGGCGATGGGTGATGGGTGGCATGGACAAACTTGTTTGTCCGTGTCTCCTTTTTGGCTCGGTGACCAGGCGATTTCATAAATGCGCATGACTCGAATCAT
>JAYEJK010000218.1:0-1304 GCA_034660535.1 Thermodesulfobacteriota bacterium
TACGGCCCGCAACTCCACCGCCGTCGATCATGAATCCTTGTCCGTCGATTCCAATACCAGGCGAACCTATGATCAGGCCATGCCTGGTGAACGTACCGGTGGCCTGGCTGCAGTCCAGGGGACCGGGTAAGTTATAGATATACCCTGCCTGTCCAACCACAGTATCACCGCAATTGCAATTCGTATCATGAATGCCATCAAGGTTTGTATCACCGCAAGGGACAGCGAACACATTACTGCTTCCAACTATGAGCATCATCGCCACCATCGTGGCGGTTATGCCCAGGGATGCCATTGATTTTTTTTTCTTTTTCCTCATTACTTTCTCCTCATACTAAAATTAATTTAGTTTTTTGTTTAGTACCTTAGAAAATATTTTCTGCGCGTTTCCACCCCTCAAAGGGGATACTGAAATGAGTGGCAAAAAAATATTTTCGTGAAGGTGCTTATACCCTGCCAGAGGGTACTGAAAATAGTCCAGGACCTTTAAAAATTCCAGTTTATCCGGGTTAGGCAACCTGGGTTAATACAATCTCATCATTCGCTATCTCACCTCCTTTCTTTCTGTTATTTTGCTTCCAGTTGCGCCGGCTTCGGGTTGAAGCGCTTAAATCAATTCCTCTAAAAGAACAAAAAAAAGGCGCAACCAGAATGTTCATAAAACCTTCAGTTGCGCCTTCACTTTTTTCCGCTTCCCAAAAACCAAGGGAACGAAAAACCGTAAAACACACCTTAATTAAAAATTTCGTTAATTCATGTCCAGTTCATTAAAATTCCCATTCCTTTGATCAGCAAGACAAAACTAATAATTATTTATTTCTCTAATAACATTTTGCCTTTCAAAATACCGCCTGGTTTCTATCATGTCAATACCTGGAATTCACCCATTTTCACTAATTTGCAAAAAAACAATCACGAAAGCGCGAAAGCACGAAAATACAAAATTAAAATACGAAAACTTAAATTAACTTAGAAATGGCTAATAATATTTTAATTTTCTAAATACACCGCGAGTTTCCTTCTGTCAATACCTGTAATTCACCCATTTTCACTAATTTGCAAAAAAAGGCGAGTTATATAATTAACCCACGTAATTGGCAGTGTATAATTGTATAATTGGGGTCAGAGTGGGTGCAATACAGAAAAGTTTTACATTTAGTACCTTAGAAAATATTTTCGTAAAGGTACTTATACCCCTTGGGGGGGTACTGAAAATAGTCCAGGACCTTTAAAAATTTTCAGTTTATCTGGGTTAGGATAATTGAAAGGTAGCGCTTTTTTGCAGTAATTGGTGCAGTAATTGG
>JAYEJK010000218.1:1404-3235 GCA_034660535.1 Thermodesulfobacteriota bacterium
GGGCAGTAATTGGGGTCAGAGTAAAATTAAAGCATTTCATCAATTCTATCCATGGAATTTTTTTCCCAGTAGGCTTCAATTTCCGATTTTTTGAATCTCAATGTTCCAAATTTTTTAAAGGGACGCGGAAAATCATCATCTCTCTCAATCCACACCCTGACAGTTCTGGTGGAAACACAGAAGAATTCCGCTACTTTCTTGATTGAAATAGCTTCAGTCATTTTACCGTTATTCATTCTAAAACTCCCCCAGCGATTTTTTGAATGTGTGTTCGGCTGGTTTTACGACAAGCTTGTACCATGAATCCTGTAGATTTCCCGATACAAGGCTGAAGGGTAAAAAAACTATAAATAATGCAGCGCCCGCTACAGTCACTCCCGCCCCTAACGGCCTGGCAACGGCCATGTCAAGAAGAATATGACTATCATCTTCCTTGCTGATTGCCTTTTTGTCTTCACACATTGCCGGTGTATATACTGTTGAGAGAAGAAATAGCGTTGCCGACAAAACCATAAATGTTTTTTTAGCTCTTTTCATCATTTATCACACCTGATACATCGTCAGTATCCCCGAAATAAGGGCAAGCGCCACGAAGCCTACAATGCCGCCGAGAAAAACAATAAGTAGAGGCTCTATCATGGCGGTCATGCGCTGGATATATGTCTTGAGTATTTTCTCATGAATGTCCGCGGCAATCCCCAGGCTGATATCCACGCTGCCTGTTTCCTCTCCAACGGACACCATGCTGGCCACCATGGGCGGAAAAATAAAATTAGCGGCCTTTATAGGGGAGGACAGATTTTCTCCCCTGAGGATGTGGGTCTCCATGGTCTCTAATACTTTTTTAGCGGCCGTATTACTTATAATATCACGTACGATCCTGATCGACTCCATCACACTCACACCGCTCCCGATAAGGGTAGACAGGTTTCTCGTAAACTGAACCACAACCGAGTAATAAAAAACAGGCCCCACAACCGGCAATTTTAACTTTAACCGGTCGACCCAGTACCTCGCATAAGCGATGGATCGATAGGATAAAAAGATCAGGGAGCCTGTGATGCCGATAGCGGCAAAAAAATACATCCAGTAAACCATAAACCAGTCGCTTACATCAATAATCAGTTGTGTATTCCACGGCAGCTTTTGTGCTTTAAGGGTCAGAAGGGGCGTAATCCGGGGTATGACAAATCCAACCAGGAAGGCTATGACCACAAAAACGACAATGATCACGATTGCAGGGTAGATGGCGCCGGTGATTACCTGGTTCCTGAAACCTGCATCCTCTTCAAGGTGGGTTGCAATCCTTTCAAGCATTTCACCAATGGTGCCGCTCGCCTCTCCCGCGTCAAGCATGCCGCAAACACGGCTGTCAAAAATGTTGGGATATCTTTCCATTGCTTTAAGAAAAGATGAGCCGCCCTGGATATCCAGACGCATCCGGCCTATCATTTTTTTCAATCTAATCTTTTTTTCCTGTTCTTCAAGCACGTAAAGTGCATTGACAAGGGTTACGCCGGAATTTAGAAGTGAGGAAAGCTGGCGAAAAAATATTGCAATGTCTCCAATCCTTACAAAACTCAGATAATCGAGACAGGAAAATTCATAGGACTCTGATTCCCCTTCTACAGCCAGGGAGGCCTCTTTGAGGGAGAGGATAATTTTTTCCCGCGCCCTGAGTTCCGCTTCTGCAGCGCTCTGATCATCGGCCTCAATGGTCTCTTTGACCTCATTCCCGCCGGCATCTATAGTTGTATATTCAAAAATCATGGTTTATTAGTCCACAGTCCACGGTCGACAGTCCACGGTCGACAGTCCACGGTCGACAGTC
>JAYEJK010000219.1:0-12563 GCA_034660535.1 Thermodesulfobacteriota bacterium
GGGCAGGATTTGGTGCAGCGGTTAAATCAAGAATTATTTGAAGCGGCTCCGGATAATATTCCGATATTTGACGATATTAGCGGCATGTTCAAGTTGGAATTCAACAGGGCAGGATTTACCGCTTTAGTACCTTAGTGGTAATTTTCTTGTTTTTTATGGCAAGAAATCAAAAGGGTGAAATATTTTTAAATAGTTACACGCAACTGTTAAGGTACTTATCCAGGACCTTTAAAAATTTCCAGTTTATCTGGGTTAGAGCTTTTATTGGACAAACAGCAGGAATATGATGTCGAAAATGGAACATTGGCAGATTTCATGTCAGCTGTATGTCAAAAAATATTAGAAAATTTATTCACCACCGTTCTGGATTATCAATCTCTAATAGATAATCATTTTAGATACTTATTTTCTCCAAAAACTGAATGGGCCAAGTTTTCTAGAATGGTGATTTTTCTCAGAGCAACCAGAGAATATATCGTTAAGCAATTAAAAAATGCCGGGGAATTACCTGACCATGGGTATTATCATGACCTGCAAAACTGCAATGATTTTGATGTTGAAATTACAGCGATAGGAACGGCAAACTACAACAATTTAGTAGAAAAAATTGCAGGTGAGCTGGATTATAATATACCGGAAATAAAACACTTAAATGGCAGCATTAACGATTATTACAACCCGTATAAAAATTCTGTTATTTCCTGCTTGGCAGAGGAAGATGTACCTAAAGATGAAATACATGTCCCCTTTATCCTCACACAAAGCGGTCTTAAGCCGTTAACATCTGTGGATATGTCTCGCAGGTATGTAAGCCTTTATGATGATTATTTAACCTGTGATGCTATTGTCATTGTTGGCTATGGTTTCAATATTGATGACAGCCATATTAACGGGCTTTTTCGGCAACTAATCGATGATGGTGAAAAACATATATATTGGGTCTGCTTGAACTCAGAAGGATCAGTGGAAGAACTAAAGAGAACACTGATCTCAAAATTACGAATTAATTCAGAATCACGAAATAGAATTCATATTGTTCCTGTTGACCAAGATTCACGATTATGTGACGAAACCATATGGATAGAAAAAATTGCGACAATGACCTCTCCGCAATCAAGCAGTTGATCCGGGGGGAAAACTGGGAAATGACCTGAATCAAGGCTCCAATATGAAAAACATCGCCTTACAATATTTACAAACTGCTCTCAGCAACCCGCAGGCATCATTTCGGGACGGCCAGTGGGAAAGCATCGAGCAGCTTATGCAGAACAACCGTATCCTGGTGGTAGAACGGACCGGCTGGGGAAAAAGCATGGTCTACTTCCTTGCCACAAGACTCCTGCGTGACCAGGGGGGAGGGCCTACCCTGTTAATCTCTCCCCTGCTGTCGCTTATGCGCAATCAGCTCGAAGCCGCGCAGAAGATCGGCTTAACGGCCCGAACCATCAACAGCACCAATAATGAGGAGTGGGAAAGTATTCAGACTGAGATGGCGGCTGACCAGGTGGATCTGCTTCTGATCTCGCCGGAGCGGTTGGCAAATGAGAATTTTCGCCAGAATGTTCTGGCCGGACTGGCCGGCAATATCGGCTTGTTTGTCATTGATGAGGCTCATTGTATTTCCGACTGGGGCCATGATTTCAGGCCGGATTATCGCCGTATTGTCCGGGTGCTGCAGGCCGTACCAGCCAATGTGCCGGTGCTGGCAACCACGGCCACGGCAAATAATCGGGTTGTTACTGATGTCCAGTCACAGTTGGGCAGTGATGTCATTATTCAGCGCGGTTCACTGGTTCGGAAAAACCTGAAACTGCAGAATATCAACATGCCCAGCCCGGCAGCACGAATGGCCTGGCTGGCGCAGACGATTCCATCCCTTACCGGCAGCGGTATCATCTATACCCTTACTCAAAGGGATGCCGACCGGCTGGCCCGCTGGCTGGACATCAATGAAATATCGGCAGAATCATATCATGCCGGTATTGCCGGTGAGCAAAAAGAATCCCTTGAGCAGCAGCTCCTGAATAATGAAATCAAGGTGTTGGTTGCCACGGTGGCTCTCGGTATGGGGTTTGACAAGCCTGATATCGGCTTTGTTATCCATTTTCAGCGACCTGCCTCCGTTGTCCATTATTATCAGCAGGTTGGCCGGGCAGGCCGGGCCGTGGATGAGGCCTACGGTATTCTGCTCTGCGGAGAAGAAGATGATAATATTGCGGATTATTTCATCCGCAGCGCCTTTCCGCCGCAACAGCATATCTCGGCAATTCTTCGGGTGCTGGATGAGTCGGAGAACGGGCTTTCTGTAGGGGAATTGCAGCGGGTTTTGAATCTGCGTAAAGGGCAGATCGACAAGGTGTTGAAAATTCTCACCATTGAATCCCCCGCACCGATAACAAAGATCGGCAGCAAATGGCAGGTGACAGCGGCGGCCGCCTCCTATCAGGTAGACCAGGCATATATTGATGCCATTACTGCTGTCAGGCGCAAGGAACAACAGCAGATGCGGGACTATATGAACCATTCCGACTGTCTGATGGCCTTTTTGCAAGCTGCCCTTGATGACCCGACACCATCAGATTGCGGCAAATGCCGGAACTGCGCCCCTGACCTGCTGCTTCCTGAGACCTTTGATGATGAACTGGCCAACCGGGCCGCGCTGTTCCTGCGCCGAAGCTATCAGCCGCTTTCGCCTAAAAAACAGTGGCCGGCAAAAGATATGTTCCAGCGTTCTCCCCTTGGGGCATACAGAATTCCGGAGGAACTGCAGGCCGGAGAGGGTCGGGCATTAAGCCTGTGGCGGGACGCGGGCTGGGGGCAACTCGTTGCCCAGGGGAAATACCGGAACAACAGGTTTTCCGATGAACTTGTCACAGCCTGTGTGGAAATGGTGGAGATCTGGTCTCCGGACCCGGCACCCGGATGGGTTACCTGTATCCCCTCCCTTGATCGCCCTGATCTTGTGCCTGATTTTGCTGCCCGGCTGGCAGATGCTCTGGGCCTGCCCTTTGTCCCCTGCGTCGAACAAATACGGGCAAACAGGCCGCAAAAGGAAATGGAAAACCGTTTTCAGCAGGTCAGCAATCTTGATGGTGTTTTCAACATTACAGATCAATGTTTGGAAGAACCCTGCCTGCTGATTGATGATATGGTCAGCTCCGGCTGGACCTTTACCGTGGCTGCGGCACTGTTGCGGCAGGCAGGCTGCTCCGGTGTCTTGCCGCTGGCACTGTCATTGAACTCGCCGAGGATGGACTGATGATGAGCAATGTATTAACAGAAGATACCCAGGCCATTATCCTGCTTTGCGGATTTTTCGGCAAAGATCGCTCATACAAGCCACTGACACTTAAAGAATATTCTTCGCTTGTCAGCTGGCTTGTCAGGGAAGAGATGCGCCCCGGAGATCTTCTGGGCAAAGGACATCTTGATGAAGCGACACTGGCCGCAGGCATTGACCGGCAGCGTCTTGAATATTTGCTCGGCCGGGGAGTTCAACTTGGTTTTGCAGTGGAAGAATGGCAGCGCAACGGTATCTGGATTATCAGCAGGAGCGATACTGACTATCCTGAGCGTTATAAAAAACATCTCAAGGACAAGTCGCCACCATTACTGTTTGGCGTGGGAGACCGGTACCTGCTCAAGGGTGGTGGGCTCGGCATGGTGGGCTCGCGTAATGTGGATGAAGAGGGCGAAGCATTTTGCCGCCAGGTCTCGGAGCTTTGTGCCTGCAACCAGATGCCGGTTGTTTCCGGGGGCGCCCGGGGGGTTGACCGCATTTCCATGAATGCCGCCCTTGAAGCCGGTGGCGTCGTTATAGGCATTGTGGCTGAGAATCTCCTGAAAAAAAGTGTGGAGCGCATGAATCGCCAAGCCATTGCCGACGGCCGTCTGCTGTTACTTTCCCCCTATCATCCCAATGCCCGCTTTACCGTGGGAGGCGCCATGGGGAGAAACAAACTGATCTATGCCATGGCGGATTACGGGCTGGTGGTCAGAGCGGATCTCGGGAAAGGAGGTACCTGGACGGGTGCCACGGAAGAACTTAAACGGGATAACCCTAAACCGGTTTTTGTAAGAACCGGCAACAATGTTACCCCGGGAAACATAAAACTTCTTGAACTGGGGGCAGTGGCCTGGCCTGAGTCCGTGACCAAAGAGAATCTGAAAGAGCGGCTTGCTGAGGTTGCAGCCAGGATTAAGCCAAAAAAAACGATCAAACAGCCCGGTTTGTTTGATGCTCTCGTACAACCGGAAGAACCGGTGAAAAAGATACAGCCTGACGGCGAAACCGAAGCAGTCAAAAATGAGCCGGAAAATATTGAAAGATTTCCCGAAAAGATGCCCGACACGGCGTATGATATTCTTTTGCCGACCATCTGCAAGTTACTTGCAACACCACTCAGCAGTGATGAACTGGCCGGATTATTGGACGTCAAAAAAAGTCAGGCCCAGGCCTGGCTGAAAAAAGCAACGGATAAGGGGGATGTAATAAAGTTGACCCGTCCGGTGCGCTATCAGGACCGGAAGGCCGCAACCTCCAGACCGAGAGTTACGACAGGTGATCGCAATCCTGCCGTATCCATCCACGGCAGCTGAACCTGCTCAACACTTGCAAAAAGCGACAAGGAACCTGTTACAATATGCCCACAATTCAAGAATATATCGCCACTCATTTAAGACAGCGGCTGGATGACTTCCGCTCCCTGGTTGTTTATGACCAGGAAGAGCGTTACCGGGAAATCGTCACCGCTCTTGCAGGAGAAGATTGCGTTGTTATTGATGGTTCACAATCCACCATCCTCGGTCGGGAGCAGGCCATGGATACCTGGCGAGATATGGCTGCCGGCAGCGATGTACAACATCTCCTCGTGTATCTGCCTATCAAAAGTCCTGTCCATGATGAGGAAAAGCAACAAAACCCCTATCAGATCTTTGAGATAGGCGGCGGACGGTTCCCTGATGGTGACGGTGAATCGTACCCGGCCCTTTGCCGTAAAGCAGCCCCGGAGCAGGTAAACCAGATCGACCAGCTTTTTGCAGCCGGTATCCCTGATTTTGCCACCATCAATAATCTC
Source organism: Thermodesulfobacteriota bacterium (assembly GCA_034660535.1). Classification (GTDB taxonomy): domain Bacteria; phylum Desulfobacterota; class Desulfobulbia; order Desulfobulbales; family DAOVYS01; genus DAOVYS01. The sequence continues at coordinate 5,079 of JAYEJK010000219.1, forward strand.
ATGCAGGGCGGCGGTAGCTGGCCAAAATTACGGACACTGCTCAAGGCCGAATCTGCAACGGAAATTGTGGTTGCACTACTCTCTCCCGCAGATGAGCTCAAAGCCGCTTTAAATCAGGATGACACCTGGGTTCCTGAAGTGAAGGAATTTCTCCACTCAACCCTGCAGCTGCAGTTAAAGACCAAGGGCAAAAAATGGCAGAGCATCAGCGATGAGATATGGCGCTATGTGTTGTATAGCGAATTTGTATTTGATCTGCCGGTTGACCTGCCCGAGGAGTTAAAGAATGTTCCCAGGGCACCCGATACCTGCCGGGATATTGTGTATACCATCTGTGACACCCTGCGGGGCACGGATAAACATCAGGAATCCTATATGGAAGCTGCCCGGCGAACAGCGGAAGAACTCCATCTGCGGGAACGGGTGCAGGCAATTGATGATTTTGGCCAGCGGGATACCTTTGCATTTGAAGAACGGACCTTTGTTAAACGGTTCTCCGAGGCGATTTTGGCCTGGAAATATGGTGAAGCATCAGAAATTCTGAAAAGCCGGAAACATTCTATCTGGGTACGCCAGACCACTGAACGGCAGGCCATCTGGACCGTGGCTGACTGGGCATCACAACTTATTATCCAGACTGGTGATATCCGGGATGATGTGAATAAGGTCGGGAATAATCTCACCGGGATATTCCATTTTTATACTGATCAATTCCGGCAGATTGATTTGCTGCACCGCAATATGGAGAGGGCTATTTCCGATACCCTTGGGGAAATGGAGAACCTTGAGCAACTGATTGATACGGCAAGAGCTCAGTATCTGGAGGTGGCAGAGGCATTGCAAGCCAAATTTATAGACGGAGTTACTGAGGAGGGATGGCCGCTCAGTGGACCTCTACGTAATAATGACATCTTTGATAAGTTTGTAGCACCCTGGCTCAAGGATCGGAAAAAGACAGCCCTGTTCATGGTTGATGCTCTGCGCTATGAACTGGCTGTAGAACTTGAAGCTGATATATCCGGTAAATACAAGACTGAGTTTCATGCGGTCTGCGCCCAGTTGCCGACGGTTACCTCTGTGGGCATGGCTGCATTACTGCCAGAGGTAAATGGTCATCTTGAGTTGCAGTGTGACCAGGGGAAGATCATTCCGCGCATCAAAGAGGCAAAGGTGGTTACTCCTAAAGACCGTCTGGCCTATGTGCAGTCCATTTATGGTGATCTTTGCGCGATGATTGACCTCGACAAATTAGTAAAACAGAAGACAATCAAGCTTTCTCCCCAGACCAATCTTCTTTTAGTCAAAACCACTGATATTGATGCATTTGGAGAAACCAATCCCTACGATGCTCTAATGCTGCTGCCGCGTATTATCAGTAAGATTATTGCCGGAATCAGTAAGCTGGAAAAGTTGGGATTTGAAAGGGTGGTTATTGGTACAGACCATGGTTTCATTCTTATTCACGATCAGCAGGCCGGGGATCAGGTACCTAAACCGCCCGGTGACTGGCAGATCAATAAAGAGAGATGTCTGCTTGGCCGTGGTTCTTCTTCTCCAGGCATTGCAGTCTTTGAGACGGAGTATGTCTCCATCTCTGGTGACTGTACACATTATGCGGTACCAAAAACATTCGGGACTTTTTCAAAGACCAAGCCATATTTTCACCAGGGGCTTTCTCTACAGGAATGTGTATTGCCTGTGATCTGTGTTGAGCTGTCCAGTGCACGAAAAACAAGTGCTGTGGCTAAAGTAAAACTTTCCTACAAAGGAGGTTCTACCCCAAAAATTACCACCAGAAGGCCCATGATTGAGATAAGTGCATTTGCCCAGGGGAATCTTTTTGGGGGATCAACAGAGATAGAATTTCAGCTTGAAGCATACAGCAAAAAGGAAGTCGTTGGTGAAGCAGCCTCCTGTGGGCATGTGAACCCTGCCAATAACCTTGTCCGGATCAATCCGGGACAAGCCATTAAGGTTCCTCTCAAGATGATGGAAGATTTTAGAGGAATTTTTGAAGTCCGTGCCATTAATCCTGAAACAATGGTCAACTATTCAACTGTGAAATTGAAAACAGATTACCTGGAATAAGCCATGGATGAATTAGATAAAAAATTAAACGAGGTTTACCCCGGAAGGGTTGTCCGTAAGGATCTGCTGCACCGGATCAAAAAAGGGACAAATGTTCCTTCTTTTGTTCTGGAATTTTTGCTTGCCAAATATTGTGCCAGTGATGATCCGGATGAGATTGAGGCTGGCATCCAGGCTGTGTTTGAAACCCTGGAAAAAAATTATGTCCGTCCGGATGAGTCTAATAAAGCCCAATCCACTGTACAAAGGAAAGGGAAACATAAGTTCATTGATAAGGTGCATGTTACTTACAAGGAAAAGGAAAAGCGGCACTGGGCGGAGATGGAAAATTTCGGTTCCCGGCGCATTGCCATCCCGGAAAGGTTTTATCGCGATAATGATCGGTTACTGGAAGGAGGTATCTGGGCAGAGGTAACAATTGGGCATAATGATATAGATGACGATGACTATGCCTTTTACATCGAGGATCTTCGGCCCATCCAGCTTTCAAAATTTGATGTAGCTCATTTTAATGCCGGACGACTGGAGTTTACTCGGGATGAATGGCTGGATGCTGTTATACGTTCCATAGGCCTGAAACCGTCCAAATTGACCTTTCGGCTGAAATTGCACTATCTGGCCAGGATGTTCTCTTTTGTGGAGGCAAATTACAACTTCATCGAGCTTGGCCCCCGTGGTACCGGTAAATCATTTGTCTTCAGTGAATTCTCCCCCTATGCGACTCTGGTGAGCCAGGCAAGCACCCCGACCCTTTTTTATAATAATGCTCGCCATAAGGTTGGACTTGTCGGGTATTGGGATATTGTTGCCTTTGACGAGGTGGGAAGGGTTAAGGTCAAAGACAAAGAGACAGTCGATATTTTGAAAAACTACATGGCGAATGGACGTTTTTCCCGTGGTGTTGAGGTGATTGCCAATGCCAGCTTGGCCTTTGTCGGAAATATTGATTATTCGATCCCGCAGCTTGTCAATTCAACCCAGTATGATCTGTTTATTCCATTGCCCAAAGAATTTGACCTGGCGATCATGGATCGTTTTTTCACTTATATGCCGGGCTGGGAAATACCAAAAAACAGTAGTGAATATCTGACGAGTAATTACGGTTTTATCACAGATTATCTGGCCGAGGCTTTTCATCTGCTGGCCAAACAATCCCGCTTTGACTATGTAACTAAAAACTGCAAATTTGGTTCTTCCATTGAGGGCCGTGATGAGCTTGCCGTCAAAAAGACTATGGCCGCACTGCTAAAACTGCTCCATCCCCATGGTGAGCCGACCACAAAAGAACTTGAAGAGTATATGGAATATGCCCTTGAAGGACGCCGGCGTGTCAAGGAGCAGTTGAATAAACGCAAACATGATGACGAATATGCCAGGGTCAATCTTTCCTATTTCAACAAAGAAGGCAAAGAGGTTATTGTCTGGTGTCCGGAATCAAAAGATGTAGATGCAACCCAGAGGCCAACGAGGCAGAGATTGCCTGGCGCACCTGAGATTCAGCCGGTAGAGGATTCGCAGGAAGAAAAAAAGGAATCCCCTTCAGAAGATTCTGCAAATGTTACTTCACAACCGAAAGTGCCTTCTGCGCAGCCTGAGCTTGCAGAGGAGCGCTATTCGATTTTTTACGGAGATACAGGTCACTCATACGAAACAATTTTTGGTAAACACTTACAAGGGTGCAAATCCATCTCCATCGAAGACCCATATATTCGTTCACAGCATCAAGTACATAACCTGGTACGCTTCTGTGAGCTGGTGGTTAAAATCGGCACCGCCAAATCAATTAAATTGCTTACCGGCTCAGACAGTCAGTACCAGCAGGCGGATGTTGAAGAAAAGTTCTCCATGCTTCAGGAAAGTCTCAAAGAGCATGGCATAGATTTCACCTGGAACTTCAGCGACACAGTACATGACCGTGAAATAAAACTGGACAATGGATGGCTCATAAAGGTTGGGCGCGGATTTGATATTTTTCAGAAACCTGATAACTGGTTTATGATTGGAACCAATAATTATGATATGCGGCCTTGCCTGGAGACGAAGGTGGATATTTTTAAATTATGAATCAAGGTTTTCTGGCCTGAATTCGGACTTTCATTTTTCCCACCAGCATTATTGGGGGAATGTTGAATTAAACCCAACGATGTGTTATTTTATTGATGTTCCTAGCAATAGACTGCACCATGGTCTATTCTCATCTGTGTCACTTTGTGATTTTCGTATCTCTTGAATGTCTTTTTGCATCCATAAGATACCGCTCCTTGGTTAGAACCATGCGCTTCGCGCTAGGCCAGCTAGGAACTAGGATGAGGAGGGTATTTATGAAGAGTTTAAAATCCATAAATTACCGCCTAGTTCTTAAGCGTCTGAAGGTTGCGTTTCTCAGTATTAAGCTGATTACTGCAATTTGGAAGCTTTTGAACATGGTCTTTAACTACCATCCCTCCGTCAATTTATTATGCTCACATACCCAAGGTGGATCTCCAAGTTTGAACTCAAGCCTGGAACATGGGTTTTTGTACCATCTAAAGATTCAATAGCTTCTGGAATTGAAATAAAATCTGCAATAGAATCCCACTGGAAGCCTCCTAAATATTATTACCACCTTCGAAATGGTGGTCATGTCGCCGCCTTAGCAGCTCACTGCGATGGAATTTTTTTTTATCCATCTGGATATTAAAAATTTTTTTGGTTCAATAAATAAAAGTAGAGTTACACGAACTCTTAAAAGCTTTTTTGGGTATCCTGAAGCCAGGCGTGTTGCCAGAGAATCAACGGTAAGAAAACCTGGATCAAATTCTCCAGAATTTATGCTTCCGTTTGGATTTGTCCAATCCCCAATTGTTGCTTCTATTTGTCTATTTAAAAGTGGATTGGGAAGGCATCTTGGTACGTTGGCAAAATCCAAAGACGCAGTGGTAAGCGTTTACATGGATGACATAATCATTTCATTGAAAGAGAAACCCTTGGCAAGCCAGGTGGTTGCAGATGTAAAAAAAGCAGCTGTTAAGTCAAATTTTGAATTAAATGATGCAAAAGAGGAAGGCCCATCTGACGAGATAACCTCTTTTAATATCAATCTTTCTCATAATCATCTGGCAATTACCTCCGAACGTATTATTCAGTTTGCCAGTGACTACGCAAACGCAGATAATGACTTTCAGCGGGAAGGGTTTAAAAGGTATATTGCGTCCGTAAATCCTGGGCAAGTAAAGTTGTTATCTTAATTTACCCCCGCCAATAATTCCGCAGAGGGGAATGCAGGTAACTTGACATATTTGCGGGAAATGGTAAGCGTAAAATAAGATGCAAACATTAATTGTCATTTTGACCGTTGCTGGTAAATCAGTTTTCAACAGGAGGGAGAAATCATGACTATTGGAACTATCAGCATATTTGTGGGCGTTGTCCTCCTGATCTTTCTGAAAATGTTCTTCAAGGGTGAGGAAAGCCCGGATCAGAATAAAGGGTTCCATGGAATTGACCATGAAGAGATGTTTAGGGAAGATCTCGATTTTGATCCGAGTTGGTCGATTCTCTCATCAAACACTCACCATACCGACGATGACTGATGCAGATCTTGTTGGGTATAACTGAGAGAAATTATTTTTTCTCAAATACGCTTCCCTTGAAAAATTCATCATCATTCTTTGGCGGTCTATAACCAGCATCGCCTTGGATGATCATGCCGGAGGGCAATACGATTCCTCCATCTTGTTTCTGTGGCTGTACCAAATTTCCTTCATGATAAAAGGATTGATTTCGATAGTAATCATGTGTTGGTCTTGGTGGGGTATCTTTATCCAATCCGGCCATGTCTTTTGCGAGTCCACTAGCGGTAGTTTGAATACCCCCATTTCCTGATTCTTCGGTGCGATTTCTATTGCGGATATTGCGAGCTGGATCTGCAACAGAATCAGCATTGGGATTGTCCATTGGAATATCTGATTGTGGGCGGCTGAGATTGTTACTTTTGATACTGAAAGTTTTTGCCCCGGCAATATTTGCTGCCATTCCAACACTGTGCTTAAAATCATCACTCTGAATACGTTCCCTTGTGCCAGAAATAGAACCATGCACTTCATCTGTTGTATTTCCCCAACCATAGCCATTCCCACTGACGAAACCTTTGACAATATCATGCATATTATTAACACCCTGGCTTCCCTGTTGGGTTAGGTAATGGTTAAAATCACTGATAGTACGTCGGATGTTTTCAGGTGATTCACTACCATATCGCTCTGTGGCATAATTTTTGACTAAAGCCGTTGTCAAATCAGCCCCATATGATTCGGTTGAACTTCTCATTTCTCGGGCATCATTTAGGTAAGAATAGACTTCAGTGGCTCCTATCTGTTTTGCCAGTTTTGTCATGTAATCCAGGCCTTTTGAGTCCTGCAATGTCTGTTGGAGAGATTCTGAACGTACTTGTGATGCGGTATTTTCAAATGCCCTTGCAGTATCTTCGGATACATTAAAGCTTACCTTCTCATTATTTTGTCCAACCACAGTAAGTTGACCACCAGCACTAAAGATTCTTTTGAAACCTGCTCCAATGCTACTGTTAAACTGTGTTCTTACATTTTCCTCCATTGTATGAGTGAAGCTGGACTTATCGCTGATTGCTCGTTTCCAGTTTTCACGCATGGTACTGTCAAGGCGGCTGGTAAAACCTTGGGCTTCACTGCTGGTTAAGCTGGCCCTTTTTGCGGTATCCATTGCCTGCTGCCAGTTCTCACTGCTTCCCAGGCTATTTGAAGCTGAAACAATCTTTTGATGCTGGGCCATGGCTCCGACCGTGACCGGATTGAGGCCATTGACCGCAGCATGAGTGGTTTGGTGATCACCAGAACCATCTACGGCATATGATGCCCTACCCTCTGCCATGGTGTCAACGGCTATCCCGGCACCATCCGCCCCGGTGGTCATGATGCTGGTGGAGCCGTCTGCGTTTACGGTCTCTGATTTTGTTCTGGTACCATGGCCGTCTGGAGCTGTGGAGACTTCCACCGGGCCGGAATTGGCTCCAACACTCATTCTGGCCGAGGCCATCATGGTGGCCATGTCACTGTCTGATGTGGGCTGGTCGATCTGTCCGGTTTGTTGCAGGGAGTTTTTGGCGTTCATGGCTGCCTTGTAACCGCCGACATTTCGATGCAGGGAAAATGCCCCGGCTGCTGCCATATTAGTGAACCTATGTTCCGGCATACCGGCAAGTAGTCCGGCGGCACGTACCTGTTGGTTCATGGCTGCGCTTGTTCCTTCCGGGGTAAGCAACTGACCCGCTTGTGCTCCGGCAGACTGGACGATTCTGCTTAAGTTCCCAGCAAGCATTGCCAGGGCATGGCCGCCGAAGCGGATCAGCATCATGGAGAAAAAGCTGGCCAGCATGATACC
>JAYEJK010000220.1:0-3222 GCA_034660535.1 Thermodesulfobacteriota bacterium
GATATTCACGAAACCGCAAGCGTAGCAGGGCTACGGTGAGGATTTCGGGGATGTCAAACCGGCTAAAGGTGTGATACAGTTCGGAAACGGAAAATCCAAGTTATTTCTTTCCAGACCCTAAGGGTTCAAAGGTTCAGGGTTTAAAGGTTAACAAGGTCTGTATATAATGAAACTTAACGATAATCAACTTAAGAGATACAGCCGGCACATAATGCTGTCTGACTGTGGAATAAAGGGCCAGGAGAAAATTGGAAACGCCAGGGTTCTAGTGGTTGGGGCGGGAGGGCTCGGGTCGCCGGTGCTCCTCTACCTTGCCGCAGCCGGAGTCGGCGTTATAGGAATCATGGACCCGGATGTGGTGGACCTGACCAACCTCCAGAGGCAGGTGATCCACTTCACTAAAGACCTTGACACCTTGAAAGTAGATTCGGCAAAAGAAAAAATCACTCAGATAAATCCCGACATCAGGGTAAATACATACAGTGAACCGGCTACTGCCGACAACATTTTGGCCGTCATCAAAGAGTATGACTTTATTGTTGACGGAACCGACAATTTTCCTGCAAAATTCCTGATCAACGATGCGTGCGTCTTTGCAGGCAAACCCTTTTCACATGCGGGAGTTATAAAGTTCAACGGCCAGATTATGACGGTCGTTCCAGGAAAATCGGCTTGCTACCGTTGCGTATTTTACGAACCACCGCCTCCCGGCGCAGTTCCGAGTGCCGGCCATGCAGGCGTACTGGGCGCTATTGCAGGCGTATTGGGAACGCTTCAGGCCACGGAGGCGCTTAAATTCATTATCAACAAAGGAGACCTTCTGACAAACAGGCTGACGACCTTTAATGGACTGGAAATGAAATTCAGAAATATCCGCATCAAAAAAAGGGCAGACTGTCCGGTATGCGGGGATAATCCAACAATAACAACTCTGTAAACGTAATCGTTCACAGGCGCTCCATCTGAACGCGATCAGCCCGGCTCACATATTACTTATATAGTGAGCCGAACTGATCGCGCCCATATGGAACGCCTGAGAACGATTACATTCTTAAGGAATCTGCAAAATATGGGGCGCCTCTGAACGGTTACCTGTAAACGGTTACTTATTTTTTTCCTTTTTAGGCCTCAACATACGTCTTTGCTGCTGTGATAGTACGACCTTTCTCAGCCTGATCGATTTGGGCGTAACTTCGACCAGTTCATCATCTTTAATAAAATTGAGGGCAAATTCCAAAGTCACAAGTTTTGGTGGTCTGCAGATCGTACTCTCGTCTTTTCCCGATGCCCTCATATTTGTAAGCTTCTTTTCCTTGCAAGGATTTACATTTATATCCTGTTCCTTGTTGTGCTCTCCTGTTATCATACCCTCATATACCGGAACCCCGGGCGTAATGAAGAGCTGCCCCCTTGGTTCAAGATTAAACAGGCCGTAGGCTACGGATTTTCCCTGCCTGTCACTCACAATTGAGCCTGTATGACGGGTCGGGAAGTCTCCCCGGTACTCTTCATGTCCATCCAGGATCGAATTCATTATGCCTGTTCCCTTGGTATCGGTAAGAAATTCGTCCCTGTAGCCTATTATGGAACGGCAAGGTATGGAAAACTCCATGTTTACCCTGCCTTTGTTGTTGTTCGTAATGTTACACAGCTTTCCCTTTCTTATCGAAAGTTTCTCGGTAACGACACCTGTATATCTTTCGTCACAGTCGATATATAATTTTTCTATTGGCTCAAGTTTTTTGCCGTTTTTGAATCTGTAAATAACCTCAGGACGACCGACACAGAGTTCGAAACCCTCCCTGCGCATGGTTTCAACCAGGATTGCCATCTGGAATTCGCCGCGTCCTTTTACAATAAAAGTTTCTCGATTCTCAGTTTCTTCAAGGGATATAGCAACATTTGTCAATGTTTCCTTTTGCAACCGTTCACGAATTCTGCTGGATTGAACATATTTACCTTCCCGGCCGGAAAAAGGTGAGTCGGTTATGGTAAACTTCATGGATACGGTGGGTTCATCAACGCTTATCCGTGGAAGGGCTTTCGGGTATTCAACAGTACAGATTGTATCTCCTATCTGAAACTCATCGGTTCCCGACACAACTGCAATGTCACCCGGTTCCGCCAGATTAACTTCATTTACGGTAAGGCCGTCGTAAACCTGGAGTTTTGAGACCTTAATCCGGTTCCGGCTGCCGCCTTTGCCGACAAGCATGAGGTCATCCTTTGAACTGACGCTTCCATTTACAATCTTTCCTATTGCAAGCCTTCCGATATAGTCGGAATGGCCTAAGTCCGATATCAGCATCTGAAACGGTTCTCCAGGTTCATAAGATGGAGGGGGAATTTCATTTAAAATTGTTTTAAACAGAATTTCAAGGTCACTGCCTTCATCCTCAACCTCTTTTTTCGCTATTCCATCCCTTCCCACTGCATAAAGAACAGGAAAATCGAGTTGATCATCATCGGCGTCAAGGTCTATGAAAAGATCGTATACCTTATCCAATACTTCCCAAGGTCTGGCATCCGCACGGTCTATCTTGTTTATTACAACTATTACCTTAAGACCCGCCTCAAATGTTTTCTTGAGTACAAACCTTGTCTGGGGCAGAGGGCCTTCTGATGCATCGACAAGGAGTATTGCCCCGTCAACCATGGATAGCGCACGTTCGACCTCGGCTCCGAAATCCGCATGGCCTGGAGTGTCTAAAATATTTATTTTTGTTCCTTCCCATACTACGGAACAATTTTTAGCGGATATTGTTATTCCTCTTTCACGTTCAAGATCCATGCTGTCCATTATGCACACATCCACATCCTGATCCTTTCTGAAAACACCGCTCTGTTTAAACATGGCATCAACCAGAGTGGTTTTGCCATGGTCTACGTGCGCTATGATAGCTATATTTCTGATTTTATTGTTTACAGCAATTTTTTGCATCTCTAGTTCCTCAGGTTGTTTTACGAAAAAACTTCCTTTTTATATCAGTACGCTCTTAACAGCAAGAATTATTTTTTAAAACAATTGCCACCGTCTTTATAACTTATAAGGAGTGTTCCTTGCTTTTGTCAAACCAATGAAATTAAACTTTAATTTCTTCTGATTATAACGGATTTGGGGGAGGAAAGCCTTGCACCATTTTTTGTAACTGCCTGATGGGTGGCATGGACAAACTTGTTTGTCCGTGCAAAAAACGTCAATGCAAAGTGAGGAAAGAATTA
>JAYEJK010000221.1:0-3219 GCA_034660535.1 Thermodesulfobacteriota bacterium
GTAACAATTTCATGGGGAATCCTCCTTTTTTGAGATTTCCCCAATATATTTAATATATTGAGTGGGAGGTTGTCTACCCTAAAGAGAGTTGTTCGTTAATTTTTCCCCACTAATCCGCGAAGAGCCATAATTCCCGGATACACGGAAAAAAAGTTTCTCTTTAACCAGAGGCCCACCTATTGCGGCGCTGTAACTTTGACTGTTGTAATTACCATAACCTGCCGATGCTTTGCCTTCCCACTGGTTTCCCGATTTTTTCGTGACAATGTTGACCACTCCCGCCTCGGTGTTACGCCCATAGAGCGTCCCTTGGGGGCCCCTTAGAACTTCGATCCGTTCCACATCAAAAAGTTCTGTGTCAGAACCACTTAAATAGTAAACATCATCTACGTAAAACCCTACCGTCGGATTTATAACAGTCGAAAGTCCACGTATAGATAAACAACTCGCATATGGAGTATGGCTTCCTGTTTTCACCATATGTAAGTTTGGAATCTGATAGATGAGGTCCTCGGTATCAATAACAGCAGCATCTTCAATGTATACATCTGATAAGGCTGTGATACTCGCCGGAACTTCCTGGATCTTTCCCTCCCGTAGTATCAGGGTGTAGAGGAGGGTAACCTCTGGGCTTAAACTCAGCAAATACCAGTTGAGCCAGCAGGTGCGTTATTATCTCAACGACCTTGCTTTCAATGTACATTTGCTTTAGTTGTCCCAGGTACGGACAATTCAGGAGTTGATGAACGGCCATCTGCATGGAAGCGGTCATTGATCCAATACGGTTGTAGAAGTTTTCACTGGATCCATCCATTATCTTCTTGAAATCATAGGGTATACTTTCAGGTTGACCTTCGAGGAAGATATTCAATATCGGTTGATCAATAAAAATACCGACTGTGAACACAGGCTGCACTGCCAGATATTCGACTGTAACCAGTGACTTTGGGGAAAAAGACACATAACTTCCCCCTGGTTTTGAAACAATTCTCTGTTTTCGAGTTTTTCCTGGAGAAACAGTAGTTTGAATATTTCCCGAAAGACAGAAGCCAATGCCTAATGGTGAATCTTCGACCTCAACCTTCTCAGCAAGATTTTCACGGGGCTGAAAATCTCTAATCATGAGCTTAAGTCCAGGCCGAATATCAATCTCCCGAACAAATCCTTTGCCAATCGCCTGCGGCAATTCCACGATAGTTTCAATGCCATCTGTATGATTAGCAAACCCGGTCTTTTGGAAATTTTCAAATAATTCATTTTTCTTTTCAATCGATATTGTCTGGCTCATCTCTACCTCAATAGCCGGTTAAATGGTCAAATCGTCAATCAACCCTTTGTTCCCATGATTTTGCGAACTGTTTGAATATCTGAACTCTCCGACCTTCCCTCAAACTCAATGTTATCGTTGCCCTTATCTATAAACAAAAAAGGCGCAACCTGATTACTACCAAGTTACGCCTTTACTATCTTCCGCTTTTCGGTCGGAAAACCGTAAGACATCCCTTCAAGCTTTGATATCACTAAACAATTTAGGCATCCCTAACAAAAGAGAAGTTCTATGTCAAGGGTTTTTGGAGTTGTGGGTTGAAGTCGATGGCAGATTATGAATGAATAAATTCAGAGGGGGCTGACGAGTTTTTCTATGAAAGTATCAAAATAGCCCACTATTCCATCAACTTTTGTGACTTGAGATCGAACAAATCTGACCCAAATCTATGCGCCTGCTTGAGGAAGTTATTTCGTCCACGTTCCTAACATGAAAAATGGGAAAACTCTGGCAAGGGGAAAAGAAGCCAGTCAATAATATTCCGAACGTCTATTTTCAAGCCGTCCAGATTGACCTCTCCCTTTTTATCCATGGTCAATAAAGTACACTTGATTTGTGTTTCTCCGGCCAGTTCATTGTGTGCTGTCTTGAGAGCGACAAGTTCCCTTTTTCTGGTCTGTTCATTCTCAATGGAATAGCTGACCTGGATCAGTTCTGTAATCTTACTTCCCTTTTTGATGACAAAGTCTACTTCCCTGTCGTTTTTCGTTTTGTAGTAATAAATGTCGCATTGTCGGCGCAGTAGTTCAAGGAAAATGATGTTTTCAAGATTTTGTGCCTTACGGGCGCCAATTTGGAATGAAACCCGGTTGGACAACCCTGTATCAATAGAATAAAATTTTCTGGGGTTTGCAATTTGTTTTTTTACAGACCAGGAAAATCGATGAAGTTGAAAGATCAGAAAGGCCTCTTCAAGATAACTTATATAATCTCTGGCACTGTCAAAGGAAATCGAAAAGATCTTTTTCAGCTTGTTGGTTGAATTGATAGAAGCGATATTGGCAAGAAGAAAGGTGGCCATTTCTTCAAGAGCTCGGTAGTTTCCCAGGTTGTGCCTGGCAACAATGTCACGCAGCAGGATGGAATCAAAATAACTTTTAAGGAGATCTCTTTGCAGTTCGTCTTCTTTAAGTTCAAAAAGTTTAGGGAAGCCTCCCTGTTCCATATACTGGTTGAAGAGTTGATTAAGCTTGTTTCGGTGCTGGATACGCTCTGAACTGTTCTTAATGGTGACCTGGTTGAAATGGAGAAATTCCTTGAAGTTCAGCGGGAACACCTCAATGTCAAGATAACGCCCTGTCAGTGCTGTGCCGATTTCCCTGCTCAGGAGAGCCGAGCTTGAACCAGTAATGTAAAGCCCAGCATTTTTCAGGCTGTATTCTTTGAATGCCCATTTTTCCCAGCCTTGAACGTTTTGCACCTCATCGAGCATGATGACCGGTTTTTTTGTTGGTACTACGAATTCCAGGAAAACATCTTTAATCCTTTCCAGTAGCTCCAGGGAAAGGCTCCCCATAAATCGTGGATCTTCAAAATTAACATAGAGGATATCCCGCGGCTGATATTCTTTAGCTGTAAGCCGCTTTATTTCATTGATCAGTAAGGTAGATTTTCCAGAACGCCTTACTCCTTTAAGAATGAGTATTTCTTCGGACTTGGCTTTTCGGGCTATTTCTTTTTCATAGTCTATACGGCTGATCGTGACCGGTAATGACCGATTCCAGAAATTCCAGTCATTCAGGACTTCAAATATCTCTTCTTTGTTTAGCATAACCTCTCCCGTTCTTAAGTATTAATTCTTGTAATATAATAAAAATATCACGAATGAATGGGATATTTCAACACAAAACTCATTGTTGATCAAGATATTTTAGGACAAATGTCCGGTTAGC
>JAYEJK010000222.1:0-3212 GCA_034660535.1 Thermodesulfobacteriota bacterium
CACCTTTAGCCGGTTTGACATCCCCGAAATCCTCACCGTAGCCCTGCTACGCTTGCGGTTTCGTGAATATCAAACCGACTAAATCTGCAACACATTTCGGATCGGAATTACCCAAGTTATTTCTTTTGCATCTAGTAATCGTATCATTTATGATGCGAATGAACAACATATTCGCATCATAACCACGGCTATAACGGATTTCAGGGAATGGGAGGAAAGAGACAAAAGGGTGGTGCGCCTTGATGGCTGCTCTTTTGATTTCAGAGTGGGGTACGGAAAAGGAGGAGCATGAAAAGCGATTACTTATCAACTATCAACATCAACCACTGTAATCGCCTCTGCGGAATTTTGTGCTTTTTACAAAACCTACGGCAGCCACGCGGTCCAGGAGTTTGGCCAGATGATCGTTTTCCGGAAGCTGGTCTTTGATCGTCAGGAGGGCAAGAGTATGTTCCTCAAGGGCGGATGCATACGGCTCCAGATCATCTGCAGAGAAATTCGTATTCCCGAGCGCATGGCTGAACGATTCCATGACGTCCAGCGTTGTTTCCGTGACAGTCAGACCATTGAGACGTATTTGAGCTGACGCTGCGCCGGGTTCCCCAACCTTGGTTGTTTGTGCAACATTTTCAGTTCCGGCAGGAGCCTTGAGCCTGCTTTCCAGAACTCGCTGAAAGCTGAAATCGGACACGGCCCCGCTTTTGTTTCTCTTTACTTCAGGCGGGCTGGTCTTGGTTATCAATCCATCAATTTTCATAAAAACCTCCTTGCTTTCACATTATCTGATCGGCAAATGGTCGGTCAAGCATAAAAAAAAATAACTACACAGGTTCAAGGGTTCAGGGGCAGGGGGCACGGATTCATCGCCACTTCCGGGGTAGCAGGTCTTTGATCTTTGCGTCAACAATGCTTTTTGTATGCGGATCTACTTCAAGTACAGGCGGATACCATGGTTTCATCCTGCAGTCAAATACGATCGGCGGCTCAAGGCCCACGTGAAACCTTTTTACAGACGTACTCCTGGAATATATATCCGCAGCAGGTTCAAACCGGGTGAAAAAACTCCATATAAACTCCTGCAGGCTTACAGTGGCATCCCGGACGCTGTCCACGAGCACGATCACCGGCCAATCACGAAACGCAGGGCTTTTGGAAAGCTTTTCCGCCAGATCGCTCTCGGCAACATAGGATTCTCCCTCTACAACCAGGGTCCCGGGCAGAAAAACATCAAGGCGGATGCATCCGGCAGGTGGATCTCCACCTTTAAATACTTGCGGCAGATCACGGCAAGGTTCTTTGCCCAACCCAATGAGCATGGCCTTGGATCCCCTGTTCACCGACGGTCCGGTATAATCGAGCGTGTCCTGGGACACATTTGCAAATATAAACAAATCGGTCCGCCAATTTACCCGTTCAAGGACATGGACCCACAACCGCTTAAAATCAGTTACATCTATATCACCGTCCGTAATGATCAGAAACTTGGTCAGAGACAACTGCCCTTCACCCAGGATTCTAAGTCCTGAGGCAAACGCCTCTCTGGGATAACGGTCCGTCACACGTGCTGCCGCCAGACAATGAAATCCGGCCTCGCCGAATGTCTTCAACTGCTTGACCCCGCTCATGACCAGCGGAAAAAGGGGAGAAAGGAGATCCTGCAGGAAATCGCCAATATAGTAATCCTCCTGCCTCGGCCGTCCCACAACGGTTGCCGGATAAATCGCATCCTTACGGTGATATACTCTTTGTACCTGAAAAACCGGATAATCATGGGCAAGCGAATTATACCCGTAATGGTCTCCAAATGGCCCTTCCGGGCGTCTCAAATGGGGAGGCACAACGCCCTTGGCGGCAAATTCGGCTGTCGCCGCCAGCAAATGGCCTCCCTCCGGATCCTGAACCATGGGCAGTTTTTCCCCCTGGAGAAGAGATGCCAGCATAAGTTCCGGAATATTTTCAGGCAAAGGCGCAATGGCCGCCATCATCAATGCCGGCGGCCCACCGATAAAAAGGGTCAGAGGCAGACTCTCATTCCGCAATTCCGCCTCATGATAATGATACCCCCCGCCCTTGTGGATCTGCCAGTGTATTCCGGTGGTGGCGTCATCATACCGATGGATCCGGTACATCCCGAGATTATGCCCCCTTCCGTCAGGGTGCTCAGTGTAAACCAACGGCAGGGTAACAAATGCGCCCCCGTCTGTTTTCCAGGATGTCAGCATGGGAAGTTTCGTCAACATTGGCGGGGACTGGCACATCTCAAGGATCGGGGCTGTTTTTACCCTTCTGGTCCCGATTTTCAGGGCCTTTGAAAAAAGCCCCCGCATGGACCAGAGCTTGCCGAATGACGGGGGAAGTATTGTCTCTGCAACGCGCGTCATGTCTGAAACAAACTTCTGTGCCGCATGGCCGAACGCAATTTCCATGCGGCGGCCGGTGCCGAAGAGGTTGGTTGCGACCGGAAAACGGCTGCCCCTTACCTTTGTAAAAAGAAGGGCCGGTCCCCCTTTCTCAATGACCCTGCGATGAATCTCCGCTATCTCGAGATATGGATCTACTTCCGCATCTATTTCTAGAAGTTCGGACTCTTTTTTCAGTTTTTCAAGGTAGTTGCGAAGATCTCTGATTATTTCCTTACTCACCTTTACCTGCTCCTGACAAATATGTTAAATTGCCGGTAAACGTTCACCATGTGTAAAAGATGAACGCTTACCTTCCCCCTATGAAAAGCTCATGATACTCTTCTTCACTCAAATGCTTTTTCATAAAATGGGTCAGGAAATCAAGGACTGACATAATGTCCGAGTCGCTCAACCTGGGGATCAGGGTTTCAAGAAGGTCATTGCTTGAAAATCTATTAATAAAGGCGGCCAGGGAAACCTCGTCCATGGTTCGATCAAGGCCGAAACAGATCTCGCCGGCATCACAGGCAGTGTTCAAAGGGAATTGATTAATTTTCATATGAATCCGTACTCCTTGATCCGGACAAGCTGGATAAGCGCTCCGAAAGGGGATATAAATTAAACACTTGATGCATTAAATTTACACTCAAAAATTTTTCTGTTATAAAAACAGAAAAAAATTGTCACTAAGGGCTCAAGTAAAAATAAGTTGGACAATATTGCGCTCAGATTTAGGTCGGATTGGGCCGATTGTGAGGTTACAAAACCGCAGGACTAGCAGCGCTAATTTGAGGATTTTGTAACCTCACA
>JAYEJK010000223.1:0-3209 GCA_034660535.1 Thermodesulfobacteriota bacterium
AAAAAATGACTCTTAACTACTGGTCCGAAAAACCCAGTCCATTATAGTATTTGATTTCATATTGGTTCATTAATCATTGCCGCTTTCCTAGACAGCAAAATGCAATATATTATAGCGAAGGGCTCAATAATGGCCGAACAATAGCCGGAGTAAAAGTTGTTGACCCTTTTTTTTATTCATTCACGCACCTTGTTTGCCTTGTTTTTTAGTCAATTTTAGTGCATTATAACCTTGTCTTTTAGTTAGTGTCCGTCCAGAAATGAGCAATTTTGTTCAAAGTCAAGGCATGCGAAAAAAATAACCGGAGGCATATAGTTGATATTCCGAGGATTATTTTTTTCGTACCCCAAGGGCATTTGCTGCGCGGCACGTAACGCAGAGATTGGACAAAAGGGCCATTTCTGGATGGGCACTAGTTAACACTCTTGCCAAGGCAATCTATGAAATACCTAAAACGTTATATTGATGTTGAGTTGGGTGATTGGAAGGACAGTCCGGTTCGCAGACCATTACTCGTCCGCGGCGCACGCCAGGTAGGAAAAACATTTTCGATAACGCATTTTGGCGAGGCATATTTTAGAAATTGTCTCACAATTAATTTTGAAGAGCGGCCTGAGTTTAAAGGGTGTTTTGAAACCCTGCTCGTCTCTGAAATTCTGGAAAAGATAGAGATGCTTTCCGGGGGAAATATCATTCCCGGTGAAACGATACTATTTCTTGATGAAATCCAGGAATGTCCCAGGGCAATTACAGCGCTTCGTTATTTTTACGAAAAAAAGCCGGAACTTCATGTGGTCGGAGCAGGGTCGCTTCTGGAATTTGCCTTCAAAGGTGACAAGTTCAGAATGCCTGTAGGACGAATAAGTTCCATATTTATGGAGCCTTTATCCTTTAGTGAATTCCTTGAAGCTTTGGGCAGGAGGAAGCTTAATAATTATCTGGCTGAAACCACTCTTCAGTCCGGCGGCATTCCTTCTCTTTATCAGGACGAACTCGAAAAAGCCTTGCGTAAATATTTTATTATTGGAGGGATGCCAGGGGTTGTGGCGCCATATGTTCAGGGCATCAGCCATACCGATGTCAATAAGATCCAATCAGCAATCCTGCAGACTTATCAGGCAGATTTTGTCAAATATGCATCATCAGCCCAGCATAAATATCTCAATGATGTTTTTCTTGCCGCCCCTAGATTGGCTGGATCGCAATGCAAATATTCACATATCAATCCTTACGTTCAATCAAGAGACCTTAAGAATGCCATAACACTTCTCAAAGATGCTCGCTGTATTTATCAAATCTTTCATTCTTCCGCACAGGGACTTCCGCTTGAAGCTCAAAAAAAT
The DNA here is from genome assembly GCA_034660535.1 of Thermodesulfobacteriota bacterium. Lineage (GTDB taxonomy): Bacteria > Desulfobacterota > Desulfobulbia > Desulfobulbales > DAOVYS01 > DAOVYS01. Next base: position 1,344 of record JAYEJK010000223.1, read on the forward strand.
CAAAAAAAATTCAAATTGGCCTTTCTTGATATCGGACTGATGCAAAGGTCTCTTGGCCTTGACACACAAATAATGTTTGATAATGATATTATGACGATAAATAGGGGCGGTGTTGCGGAACAATATGTTGCGCAACAGCTTCTTTCATCTTTAGAACCCTTTGAGGAAAAAAAGTTGTATTACTGGTCCAGAGAATCCAGAAGCAGTCAGGCAGAAGTTGATTTTCTGGTAACCATTGATGGCAGTATATTACCGGTAGAAGTAAAATCAGGAAAAACAGGACGACTTAAAAGTCTCCGTCTATTCCTGAAAGAACACCCGGATGCTCCTTTCGGCCTCAGATTTTCTGCGCACGAATTGTCCTTTCATGATCAAGTGCTTTCAATCCCCCTCTACATGGCCTGCCACTGGAAAAATATTGCAGGGAAAACTCTTGAAACAATTGCATCATAGATAAAAGCAACAAACCAACCAAATAACCAACAAACAAAAAACAGGCAGACCTAAAAAAGACCTTCTTGAATCCACCTGCAAAACTTACCCATCTCGGAGGCGAAAAGGCCGTAACCGGTTCCTGCCACCTTCTTCAGACCTGCGGCCTTAATATAATGGTAGACTGTGGTATCGCACAGGGCGCCGACCCCTCACAGGATATCAGCAAGTGGCCTGTTCCTCCGTCAAAACTGGACTATCTCTTCCTCACTCACGCGCATATAGATCATATCGGCCGGGTTCCTGAACTAATTGCAAACGGCTTTTCAGGAGAGATTCTCTGCACCCATCCCACCAAGGCCCTGCTCAATCCCATGCTTACCGACGCCATGGCCTTTTCCGGACAAACCCCGGACCGGAATAGAAAAATAATGAAAACCATACACGAGTTGTCCTGGGGATTTGAATACAACAGAAATTTTAAACTGAAAAACGGAATCCGATTCAGGCTTGGCAGAACCGGGCACATCATGGGTTCCTGCTTTATCCATTTTGAGGTTTCGCAAAATAAATCCGGGATACCAAATAACCACTTTTCAATAGTATTCTCAGGAGATCTCGGCAACACAAACACTCCAATCCTGCCCGATCCGGACCCGCCCTCTGCCTGTGATCTTCTTGTTCTGGAGTCAACGTATGGAGACCGTGTGCACGAAGAGAGAAGCCATCGGGTCAAACGGCTCGCCGAAATCCTGCAAAAGGCTCTGGCAGACAAGGGCAAGGTATACATTCCCGCATTTGCGCTCGGAAGAACCCAGGAACTTCTTTTTGAATTGGACCGGATCTTTTCCAGTAATAAATGGCGCACGGTTAATCCGCCGGCCCCAGTGTTTGTAGATTCACCGCTCGGACTTGAAATAACCAGGATCTATTCAACTCTTTCAGACTTCTGGGATCATGAATCAAAGAAACTTCTTCGCAAAAATGACCATCCCTTTGATTTTAAATACCTCTACTCCGTCGACCGTGTCAAAGACCACCGCAAACTGCTCGACATCCCTGGCCCGGCCGTTATTATTGCCGGAAGCGGCATGTGCGAAAACACCTCCTAACAGGATATTCCGCCCACGCGGACCAGAAGGGCTTTATCAACTGGGTGGATTCCATGCCCACCGCACCTGGCCGCATAAAACTCGTACACGGTGAACCAGCCTCCCGCAAAGCCCTTGCCTCCGAACTGACCTAGCCCAACCAACCAACCAATCAACCAACCAACTAACCAACTAACCAACCAACTAACCAACCAATCAACCAACCAATCAACCAACCAATGTTAAGATGCGAATAGTGTAACGCCTGATACCCATTTCACTGACAAAATAGTGTAACGCTTTTTCCCCGCCTTACCCTGCCACAAAAAATTATTAAATACCC
>JAYEJK010000224.1:0-3208 GCA_034660535.1 Thermodesulfobacteriota bacterium
ATCAATCCTTAAAACACGAGGAAAAATCGGCCGGCTCGTCGTCTTCATCTTCCTGAACATGAATTTTGTCGTATCCCATCTCAATAACTATCTCCTCCCTTATCTCGTTAAAACGACTTTGAAATAATTTCCATACAAAGCCATCGTCACTGAGGTAGGACACTATGTTAGCGGATACCCGGTCTATTATACCTGTAAGCGCCTTTCCAACTTCGTCATCGTTTACAAAGACCTGTTCTTTAACAACGGACATTGATATGCTTTCGCCGAATTTCTCACGCGCCTTCTCAAGTACTTGAGGATCCTTTTCAATCAATTCGGAGAAATAATCATCAGACAGGGGCGCCACAGCCTCACACCGGACCCTGATGTTCCAGCGGTCTCCGACTATCTTCTTTGATTCGTTGTAAAATGAAAATTCCACGCCATTGGATAATTTTCGAGTCAGAAGCAATTCCGGCTCCCGGATATTTTTTCCCATTATATTCACATGCTCGATGCTTGTCATTTTTCCGTAACAAGTTATAATCTATCAGTTTGAAGATTATTGCAACCCACAAACAGGACAAATCAATTAAGGGTCTGGAAAGAAATAACTTGGATTTTCCGTTTCCGAACTGTATCACACCTTTAGCCGGTTTGACATCCCCGAAATCCTCACCGTAGCCCTGCTACGCTTGCGGTTTCGTGAATATCAAACCGACTAAATCTGCAACACATTTCGGATCGGAATTACCCAAGTTATTTCTTTCCAGACCCTAAGGCAACATATCCATGCTCACAATATACAACACAATGACCGGCCGCAAATCACCATTCGAACCAATGGAACAAGGCCATATAAAGCTCTATGTCTGCGGGATCACGGCATATGATTACTGCCACATCGGCCATGCCCGCTCAGTCCTTGTCTTTGATATGATCGTCCGCTATCTCCGTTTCAGGGGTTATAAGGTGACCTTTGTACGAAACTTCACCGACATCGACGATAAAATCATCAACCGGGCAAACGAACAGGATACCACACCTGATAAGCTTGCAAAACAATTTATTGAAAAATTTCATGAGGACATGAAAACTCTTGATATTGTCCCTCCTGATATTGAGCCAAAGGCAACTGAACATATCCCGGAAATTATAGAGATGATTCAGGAGCTTATAGACAGGGGAATTGCCTACCGGGTCGGGAGCGACGTATATTATTCCGTAACAAAAATAAAAAATTACGGCAAACTTTCCGGCCGTAAGCTTGATGACATGAGGGCCGGGGCAAGAATCTCGATAAATGAAAACAAAGAAAATCCATTTGATTTTACCCTCTGGAAAGGGAGCAAACCCGGCGAGCCCACATGGGACAGCCCATGGGGTCCAGGCAGACCCGGCTGGCACATTGAATGCTCTGCCATGAGCCGGAAATACCTGGGGGACACGTTTGACATCCATGGCGGGGGCAAGGACCTCATATTCCCCCATCATGAAAACGAAATCGCACAAAGCGAAGGGGCAACCGGCAAGCCATTTGTAAACACCTGGATACACCACGGGTTTGTCACTATCAAGGACGAAAAAATGTCCAAATCTCTCGGGAATTTCTTTACCATCAGGGAAATACTTGGAAGATACGATCCCGAGGTTCTCAGGCTCTTCATGTTCTCATCTCAGTACAGAACGCCTGTGGACTTTTCCGAGAATGCCATGAAAGAAGCCTCAACCGGCCTTGACCGCTTCTACTCCTGCCTGGCTGAAATCGAACAGATCCAGGGTCTCCGTGAACCGGGTGAACAAAATGCGGCCAAGGGAGGAGAGGCTGATCCTGTGGCTTCCAAAAAGGAAAGGAAAAAAATCGAAACAATCGAGGATCGATTTTCAAATGCCATGGACAATGATTTTAACAGCGCCCAAGGGTTGGGCCATCTCTTTGACATGGTGAAATCCCTGAATCGGATCAGATCCGCCCTGCCCGCCCTGCCCGCCGCATCTGATCTTGAACTTCTCAAAAACGGCGCTGATTCATTGTTGAAACTCACAGATATCATGGGATTCCTAAAGAAAAATCCTGTACAATATGTTGAAATAAAAAAGGCAAAAGTATTTGAAGAGTCCGGCATGGACAGGGCTGATATCGAAAAAATGTTAGAGGAAAGGAGTGTGGCCAGAAAGCAAAAAGACTGGGCGCGGGCCGATGATATCAGGAATGAACTGCTTGCCGAAAATATAGAGATCAAGGATGACGCCCAGGGGACCACTTGGACTGTGAGGATATAAAAATGAAAAGATCGCCCGCAGTTGCACACCAATTCTATCCCGGCACTCCGTCCACTCTTTCCGGAATGCTGTCGGATCTTATTCCTTCCATACCGGACGCATCGAAACAAGACGCATTGGCGGTAGTCTCACCCCACGCAGGTTACGTCTATTCAGGCGCTATTGCCGGCGAGACCTTTGCCAGGGTAAATGTCCCGGAAAATGTCATAATCATGGGCCCCAACCACCACGGTCGGGGCGCGCCCGTGGCTCTTATGGAAGAAGGTGAATGGGAGATGCCCATGGGTTCCGTTCAGATTGAAAGCGAGCTTGCTCACCTCGTGGCGAATAACTCCGAAATCGTGGAACCTGATGACACAGCCCACCGTTATGAACACTCTCTGGAGGTCCAGGTCCCATTCCTGCAATATTTTCAGAAAAACTTGAAAATCGTGCCTCTGGTCATTGCACGCATTCCATGTGCCTCATGCCTTGAACTGGGCAGGGGAATCGCCAATGCCGTCAAAACCTTCGGGAAACCGGTCCTGATCGTTGCAAGCTCGGACATGACCCATTACGAGTCCCGGAAAGATGCAACAGCAAAAGACCGGATGGCGATAGACCGCATCAAGGCCCTGGACCCGGAAGGACTCTATAGTACGGTTCACGACAACCGAATCTCCATGTGCGGGGTAATGCCGACCACAATCGCACTGGCGGCAGCTATCGAGCTGGGCGCCGGGAACTCGGAACTGATCCGGTACACGGATTCGGGCGAGACCAGCGGAGATGTCAACCAGGTGGTTGGTTATGCCGGATTCGTGATAAGCTGATCCCATAATTTCTGATTATAACGAATTTGGGGGAGGAAAGCCTTTCTTCGTTTTGTAAGTGCCTGATGGGTGGCATGGACAAACTTGTTTGTCCGTGTAAAAAACGTCAATGCGAAGTAAGGAAAGAATTA
>JAYEJK010000225.1:0-3203 GCA_034660535.1 Thermodesulfobacteriota bacterium
TGGATTTCGAGATGAACAAGACATGCGCGGCAGGAACAGGCTCCTTTATTCAGGAACAGGCTATACGCCTCGGAGTGGACCTTAAGGAAGAATATTCTAAACTGGCGCTCTCGTCCCAAAATCCGTTGCTGTTCACCAGCAGGTGCACCGTCTTCATGGAATCCGATCTTGTTCACCACATCCAGCAGGGAGTATCCCTGCCCGACCTGCTCATGGGAGTTTCCCAGGCAGTAGTCGAAAATTACATCCACAGGGTGGTACAGGGCAAAAAATTCGGGCAGCATATCCTTTTTCAAGGCGGCGTTGCCCTGAATCAGACGGTGGTAAAGGCTTTCAAGGCCAGACTCCGGGATTCGGAGATCGTTGTTCATCCTCATCCCGGAGTGTCCGGCGCCATGGGTACGGCAATGTTGACCAACGAAAAATTTCATCATGAAAGCACTGCTTGGCCCTCTTTCAAGACTGCTTTCAAAGGATTGAATTTTTCGACCATGTATAAATCAAGTTCCTTTGAGTGCAAGGGCTGCGAGAACCGTTGCGAGGTAAACGTATTCCATTTCAAGGAAGGGAGCTTCCATTTCGGAGACCTCTGCGGCAGGTATTCAGATGCCGTCAGCGGTCTTGATCCTGGAAAGGACATGACTCCGGACATGACCGATCTTGTGAATGAACAGGCCCAAAGGGAGACCACCATTGCCACCGTAGGTATTCCCATGGCGCTTTTGTTCCGGGAATTTTATCCTTTTTGGGAAAAATTTTTCTCCGAACTTTCCATTCGAATAGTGGTATCCAGCGCCTCCGGCAGCAAGAAGCTTTCCCTTGCGCTATCACGGCTGCCGGCAGAAACCTGTCTTCCGGTCAAACTTTTATTCGGGCATGTGGTTTCCCTTGAAAATAAAGGCGTTGACACAATTTTCATTCCTTCCATGTCCCGGCTGATGGATGGCGTGAATTGCCCATATATTCAACACGGGGCTGCCATGATCCATTCCAGCTTTGACACTGTTACCGTGATAACCTTGCCATTGGTCCCTGAGTTGCCGAAAAAGGAAAAGGAGCGGCTCACGCTCAAGGTGGCGGAAATATTTAAGTTGAATAAAGAAGACGTTGCCTTGGCTTACGATTCGGCATCCAACCATTTTGAACTCTTTCAAAAAAGCCTGGAGTATGATGCACTATCCGTCAGTCCCAGGAAAAGGCCGCTCGCTGTCCTGGTCGGCAAGCCTTACAATATCGGCGACCGTTTTGTTAACATGTCATTGACATCCAAACTTGCCAAGGCCGGATTTGATGTAATCTCATACAAACAACTAAAGGTCCCTGAAGATCTTTCCCTTTCTACGCGCTACAACAGCATCACCTGGGCCTTCAGCCGACAGATGCTCAAAACCGCCATCCGGATAAGACACATCGACGATATCTATCCGGTAGTCGTCGGCAACTTCGGTTGCGGGCCCGATTCTTTCACCTTCCCTCTGCTGCAAGAGATATTCGAGGATCGTCCCAGCCTGTTTCTGGAGTTTGACGAACACAGAGCGGATGCCGGTCTGGCTACCCGTATTGAGGCCTTTGCGCACAGAGTGGCAAGTTGGAGAACAGAAAAGAAACAAAACAACAATAAAGGAAAAAATGAAAGGCAAGGATCGGCTTCCAACATCACGATTAACGTTGTATCACCATCCGACGAGGTTACAGAGTATATCATCCCTTATTTTTCAGACCATGCATATGCCTTCTCAGGCGCATTAAAATCCGAGGGCATCAAGGCACGAGTGCTGCCCTTACCCGATCATAGTTCATATGAGGCCGGGGTAGAGTTCTCCGGGGGTAAACAGTGCCATCCGTTCCAGCTTATCGCAGGGGATCTCATTAACCTGGCTCATGCAGGCGACCTGCCAAAGGGCGCCGGATACCTTTTACCCACGGTGGAAACCAGTTGTCTCATTACTCAATATGTGCCTACCATTCAGCAATACATGGATAAAATGAACAGGAGCGATGTCAAGGTGATAAGCGCCGGTTCGCTGGAACTTCTCGAAAGGTTCGGGCCGATGTTCGTGTTCAATCTGGGCAAGGCCATTCTGGGTATTGAGTACCTCAGTCGACTAAGGTTTGAAATGCGCTCCTATGAGATTGAAAAGGGGACCGTGGATAAGGCCTATTTCTCCGGTCTTGAAACCATACACCAAAGCCAGCTTGATGAAAAGGTCAACCAGGGGATAATGGAAGCAGCCATGGCACTTGGCGCCACGCCTACAAAAAAAAGGGGGACCAAACCGGTAATCGCCATCACAGGGGATGCGTACACCAGGGTCAACCAGGCGGCTAATTGTGGTTTGTTCGATCTGTTGGAGGAACTCGGCTGCGAGGTCTGGCCGTCGCCGACTCTGGTGGATGTCGTCATGACCGGTCAGGAAATACTCACCCGCCGATACTGGGAGGCCGGCAAACCTCTTGATACGATGTTGTCGTGGGGGCGCGTGCTTGTCAATAACTTAGGCGCAAGCTACGTAATTAAGAATTTTGAAGGTCTCCTTGCCAACCTCAGAGACCCCCACGCAGAGGAAGTCCTCAAATATACCGATGGTCTCTTGCCCGGAGAACCGGAACTGCTTGTCACCTTAAATGTTGCCAAACATGTAGATTTCGCCCACAAGGGCGTTGACGGCATATTAAATGTGTACTGCCTGAACTGCCTTGTAGGCACGGCGACAACCGCAATTTTCAAACGCCTGACCGAGCGTGCTTCCGGCGTTCCGATGATGCCGCTGGTCTTTGATGACGTCGGAATGACGCACCTGAAAAACAGGGTGGAGGCCTTTGTACACCGTGTAAAGCGTAACCGTGAGGACAAGTCTGCCGGGACAACAATAAGAGGCGCCGACAGGGACGATATCTCCACTATCGGCCATGTGGCCCGTCTTAAAGGGCTATTCGATCAAAAGCTCTTTGACGTAAAAATGCAGAATATAAAATTACCTGAAATAAAGCTTCCCGACATCAGGCTCACAGACATGAAGATGCCCCAACTGAAAACCCCACACATGTGGCTGCCTGAAGGCCTCTGGAACTGGAAAAAGAAAAAAGAAACCGATAAAGAAGAGGAAGAATGATAATGAGGTTAATCAGAAAAAGCATTAAATTAGCGCCCTATTGGGCGAGCTTTTAGGGTGTAATTATATTGTTTTTTCGTAGGGGCGACC
>JAYEJK010000226.1:0-3199 GCA_034660535.1 Thermodesulfobacteriota bacterium
GTCGGTTTGATATTCACGAAACCGCAAGCGTAGCAGGGCTACGGTGAGGATTTCGGGGATGTCAAACCGGCTAAAGGTGTGATACAGTTCGGAAACGGAAAATCCAAGTTATTTCTTTCCAGACCCCAAGGATAAAAAAGGTCGAAAATACTTTTTAATGATTATGCAAGGTTTAAATTATTGCGGATTGCGGGTATTGGAGGACGCTTGTTTCATTTTTAATAACTTCTTTTTCTCCCGTTTAACTCTGACCATTAAAAAAAACCTGCGTGAAAAAATATAGCTTATAAGCGCAAAGGGGGCTGCCAGCAAACAGCCCCCCAGAACCAATGTTATAATTGTGCTCCACCCCAGGCTGCCAAGGGCGGATATACCCGCCTTAAATCCTGAATGGGAAGTGAGGATCTCTAAAACAGCGTTGATTCGATCCCAGGAAAGGTCGCTCCCTGTCAGCCATTTGCCGATCCGCCATGAAAAATAATATTGAAAAAAAAAGGTGATGGGATTACTGACTGCAACGGTTGCCAAAAGAGCCGCAATTCTGCTTGCCCGTAGAACATATGAAATTGTGAGCGCAAGAATGGTATGAAGAGGAATAGTCGGGGTAATTCCAATGAATACGCCAAGAGCGGTTCCACGGGCCAGAAATTCCGGATCACCATGCAACCGGATGAATCTGATATAGTAGTACCTGATGATTCGACGCAGGTCATTCATCTTTCTGCATTATGCCATTCCGGAAATCCCGAGGATCTTGAATATACATCCATGTCATAGGTCAATGTGGATGCATTCTCAAAGGAATAATAGCCGGCAAGGGCTATCATGGCTGCGTTGTCCGTACAGAATTCCGGCGAGGGCACAAAGACCTTGAATCCTTCCCTGTCACCCCTTTCCCGCATAACTTCCCGCAATCGCTCGTTTGCGGCAACGCCGCCGGCCAGAACGATCCTTTGCGCCCCTGTTAATCCGGCGGCCCGGATTGTTTTTTCCACGAGAACATCAACCACTGCTTCTTGAAATGATGCGCAGATGTCCGGGACGTTGAGTGAAATTCCTTTCAGGTTATCCCGGTGCACATAATTAACTACTGCGGTTTTGACGCCGCTGAAGCTGAAATCAAGGCTTTCACGGGAAAGCCAGGCCCGGGGAAAATAAATTGACTGAGCATCACCGGTCTTAGCCATTCTGCTGATAACCGGCCCTCCGGGGTATTTCAATCCCAATAATTTCGCTACCTTGTCAAAGGCCTCGCCTGCAGCATCATCCAGGGTCCTGCCCATGACATGAAATGTCACTGGATCAGAGACATAAAAAATGGTGGAATGACCGCCTGATGCCACAAGGGCTACAAATGGAAAATCAGGTTTTGATTCTTCCAGAAAGATTGAGAGTAGATGCCCTGTCATGTGGTCTACGCCCACATATGGAATCTTTTTGACAAAAGAAAGGGCTTTGGCGAATGAGAGACCGACAAGAAGGGATCCGATAAGACCCGGCCCCCTGGTAACGGCAAGTCCGTCTATCCGGTCAAGCGTTATGTCCGCCTGATCAAGCGCCTCACTGACCACAGAGTAGATATCTTCGATATGCCTTCTGGAAGCAAGTTCCGGAACAACTCCGCCGTACTTTACATGCACGTCGATCTGCGAATTGATTATATTGGAAAGAAGCTTTGCCCCGTCTTCCAGAACAGCCGCGGCAGTTTCATCGCATGAACTTTCAATTCCCAGAATCAACATATTTTTTAAAAAAATCAAAAATCAGATGGCGCCTCAGTTGAAAGGGGATAGGAGCCCAACCATTCAAAATTTGAGCAGACTTCCTGAAGATTCCTGCAGCCTTCCTTAATTCTCTTATCCTCCAAGTGACCGAGCATATCGATAAAGAAAAGGTATTTTCCGGGTTCACCTTTGACCGGCCTTGATTCGATTTTGGTAAGGTTAATTCCCCTGTCTGCCAGAATAGTGAGTGCGTCATTTAATACGCCCGGACGATCCAGAAGACCGAGCAAGAGCGAAGTTTTGTCCCTGCCGCTCTTTGACGGGGACTGACGGCCGATCAGCAGAAAGCGCGTGATGTTCCCGGAATAATCCTCAACGCCCCCGGCCACTACCTGAAGATTGTATGTCTTTACAGCAAGTGAACTTGCAACCGCTGCCAGGGTATGGTCTTTGGCCGCCATCCGGGCGGCAAGTCCTGTGCTGAAAACGCTCTGACACGGGACGTCCGGGAGATTCTTTTTTAGCCACTTTCGGCACTGAGCCAGGGGTTGGGAATGTGAGACCACGATCTTGATATCCTCCATGTTTCCCGAAAAATTCACCAGGTTCTGGCTGATCTCAAGATTTACCTCGCCGCATATTTTTATCCTGTATTTCATGAACGAATCAAGTACGGATGTCACTGATCCCTCAATAGAATTCTCCACCGGGACCATTCCATATCGAACTCGGCCCCTTTCCACTTCCTCGAAGATGTCTTCAATAGTCTCCATCGGGCGGTAAAGGGCCGAATGGCCGAAATATTTAACGCCGGCCAGATGGGAGAACGTCGCTTCCGGTCCCAGATAAGCCACATCCACATCTTTTTGAGAAAGGCGGCAGGTCGTGATCAGTTCCTGGAATATGCTGATAAGCGACTCTTCCGGAAACTCGGATTTGTTATTTTTCTTCAATCGGTCAAAAATCTGTCTCTCACGCAAAGGGTCCCACTTTGCTCGGTTCCCCCCGGCTTTCAGTTTACCGATCTCCTTGGCGCAATGGAGCCGCTCCTTTAACAACATAAGAATCCGGTCGTCAATTGAATCGATCCTGTCCCTGACCTTTACAAGTTTGTCCTGAGGAGAATTGTCGACTGCAGAGGCCGGCCCCTTAGGTTGTTTGCTCTTCTTGGAAGACATACCGATCACCGGTCGTTACACCTTGATTAATTTGTATTCGGAAACACTATTTCCGCCTGGATGATATTGATGCTCTCGTAAATAAAGCTCCAACAACTTGCCATTTCGACCGGAAGGAGCAATCTTTACTGGAAAGAAATAACTTGGATTTTCCGTTTCCGAACTGTATCACACACCTTTAGCCGGTTTGACATCCCCGAAATCCTCACCGTAGCCCTGCTACGCTTGCGGTTTCGTGAATATCAAACCGACTAAATCTGCAACACATTTCGGATCGGAATTACCCAAGTTATTTCT
>JAYEJK010000227.1:0-3196 GCA_034660535.1 Thermodesulfobacteriota bacterium
AGGATTTTGTAAAGGGAGGACTTCCTTATTTCTCGGATGATTATCCGCTGGACCCCAAGGCAGTAAAGAAAAACATCAAGAAAAACCCGGAATTAAAGGAATGGCTGCCCATGCTGGCTCTTCGTTTCGAAAAGATTTCGGATTTCTCTAAGGAGGAGGCGGAACGGGTCACCAGAGAACTGGCGGAAGAACTGGAGATAAAGGCCGGTATTCTTATAAATGGTATGCGTACCATCGTAACAGGTCTCCTGGCAGGACCAAGTCTTTTTGACGTGCTGATGGCCGTGGGCAAGGACCGCGTTATAGAAAGAATGAAGAAAAACGTTTACCAGGAGTAAAAAAGGTGCCATTACTTCTTTCCTGACATAAATTCCTCGGCCAGGTCCACATCCTTGCGGCAGCCTATTATCAGAGGCACGCGCTGATGGAGAGATTCAGGCTCAATATCCAGAATATCTCCGCCCTTGTCGGTAATTGCCCGACCCCCTGCCTGCTCAATAAGATAGGCAAGGGGAGAAGCCTCGTACAACAGCCTGAGCTTGCCGCTCGGCTTGGCCGGATCTTTTTTGTCACTTGGATAAAGAAAAATACCGCCGCTGATCAAATTCCTGTGAAAATCCGCAACAAGAGAACCGATATACCTGGAACTGTACGGCCGGCCCTGTTCCTTGTCTTCTTTTTTAAGAAATTCAATATACCTGAGGACCCGATCATCCCAGTAGTTCGTATATCCCTCATTTACACTTAAGTACTTGCACTTTTCAGGAATTTTAATGTCCGGATGGGAGAGATAAAATTCTCCCACGCTCGGATCCAGAGTAAATCCATGGACTCCCTCGCCGGTTGTGAAAACAAGCATTGTACTGGCCCCGTATACAATATATCCTGCAGCCACTTGTCTATTTCCAGGCTGCAGCAGGTCTTCCTCGGTCCCTGGCCCGCCATCCGGGCTGCGGCGACTATGCACGGAAAAAATGGTGCCGATACTGACATTCACGTCAATATTGGAAGAGCCGTCCAAAGGGTCAAATGCCAGGGTGTATGACCCTTCATAGCCCGGTTTCACCGGGATGCTTCCTTCCTCCTCTTCCGAGGCCATGATACAGAGATGACCGCAACGGGCCATGCGCCTCTTGATCGTGTTGTTTGCAAATTCATCAAGCTTCTGCACCTCTTCACCCTGGATGTTCATCTTGCCGGACATTCCAAGAATGTCTGCCAGACCCGCCATGTTTGCCTCAGCTGAAATCGTCTTTGCCGAGACTATCAGTTCATTCAACACACTGGACAGCGCTCCTGTGGCCTTAGGATGAAGCCGTTGAAGGTCCGCAATATGTCGGTTGACTGTAATTCCTAAAGGTCTGTGCATCACTTTCTCCTTAAATTGTAATTAGTTAAGCGCCTACAGGACCTTACTCGCGGGTCCTTTCAAGACATTTCTGAAGATTTTCTTTAAAAGCCTCTTTGGTAAACGGCTTTGCGATAAATTCGTTCACTCCGGCCTCTGTGGCCAGACCTGTCTGAAATTCTTCGGTTTCAGTTGTAGCCATCAGAATATAAAGACCTGCCCAATCGCCGGACCTTCTAATCTCTTTTACCAACTCTATTCCATCCATATTGGGCATATTCAGGTCAGTGACCAGAAGATCGACAGACTCGCCTGATTGCAGATATTTAAGGGCTATTCTGCCGTCCTCCGCAGTTTCCGCCCACACCTCCAGTTCAGCGGCTACACTCTTATAAAAGTAAAGCATGGCCTTTGAATCATCAACAAATAAAATGCGTCCGGCTTCGATTGAGCAATTTTCAACCTGCAACCGTTTCGCATAAACCGTGGACCGTTCCTCTTTCATTTTCTCCAGCGCCACCCGAAAAAATAAAACCGTGTACTTGTCTTGAGTTGCAAGTAGTGATTTTATCATGGTTTCAGCATGCGTGTCAGAGTCAAAGACACATTTAAACAGCTTTATTGCCCGGGCCGCAATTAAAGCTGTTACAAGGCGGGCGCTTTGTTCGTCTCCACGATCAAGCACTTCATTTACTTTCTTTATAACAGCGGGATTAAACAGACTTTCCAGGCCTGTCACTACAGCCATCAACACCAGTTCGTCCTTCTCTTCAAGTCCATCGGAAAGGGCGATGATGCTGCGCATTGAACTGATCTTTCCAAGCGCATCGTATATGGAAAACTTCAGATTCAGCTCAATATCAAGATCCTGGTCAAGCGTGGAAATCAGGACATCTGCGCCCGTTTTTTCGCCCATTACCCCAATCACGTTGGCAACCATTATCCTTTCATCCTTGTTGCCGGATTTAAGACAATTTTCAAGCGCGGGAAGAACCGCTTTTCCTATTGAAGCCATGGCAGTGAGGACGCATTTTCTGAACATGGGGTTTGGATGATGAATTCGAGAAACAAGAAATGCCATGGAGTCTTCATCTGTAAACGAAGCAATGTTCTGAATGGCGGAAGCAGTCTGAAGGTCGCACTCCCCACTTTTTCTTAAATAATCATCTCGCTTAGTGATAAAATTCTTTAATGCCGGAAGAACTTTTGAAGCATCCAGCTCCATAAGCGACTGCATGGCCCAGGCCGCAACAGTTGCGTTTTTGGACTCAAGAAACGGCATAATCGAATCGACAAGCGCCGGGTCCTTGAAATTACCCAATGCCCTTATGATTTCACAGACAAGATCATCGTCATCCCTGTTTGTCTCAAGCATGTCTAAGAGAACTTGAAGAGCGGAAGCGGGCGCGTTTTCGCCGGCGCGTCTAATGCAAAGGAGTCGGACCTTGTCTGATTCATGGTTTAAACCTGCGATGACCCGATCATCCTGGCCGTCCAGCATGTCAAACAGGGTGTGATAAATCATTTCATCAACTGCCTGGTCGCCGGTAGGGTAAGCAAGGAGATCAGACAATTCCGGTATGACATCTGTTTGTCCGGCTGACTTGATTTCATCCAGAATCGTAATCTGCTCTATCATGTCCTTATTAAGAAAATCGCTTAAATTGCCCATAAGTCATCCATTATATGCCATTAATTTCCTCTATGCGGCCTGCACAACTCTTAGGGCTCAAGTAAAAATAACTTGTACATCTTCCATCTCATCTTCAGGCCGTTTTGGGCCGATTGTGAGGTTACAAAATCCTCAAATTAGCGCTGCTGGTCCTGCGGTTTTGTAACCTCACAATC
>JAYEJK010000228.1:0-3185 GCA_034660535.1 Thermodesulfobacteriota bacterium
ATATAAGTAATATGTGAGCCGGGCTGATCGCACCCCAAGGGCACTTCCGTTGGGCGCGTTCAGATGGAGGGCCTGTGAACGATTACATCGCAACAGTAATGCCACGATACCGCTTACAGATGCACTTATGTCTGGATTTGCTGTATTTTCTCTAAAAGATCCTTCTCTTTTGGCTTTTGATCAAAGGCGCAAATGGTGTTCGCATAATCTAATGACAGTCTATGGTATCAATCAAATCCCCTGTGACACCTCGTTGCGTGAGATTTTGGACGATCTTGATCCAGTCGATCTCCGTCCTTTTTTTAAAATGGTATTCCAAAAGTTTCAACGTGGCAAGGCCCTTGAAAAGATGGTTTTTATGGAAGGTTGTTACTTATTAAATTTAGAGACAGGAGAAGTTATCAGTTATTATCTCCAAATGCTTGGCGCCGCCATAGTTCATCCTGATTATAAAGAAGTTATTCCTCTATGCCCCGAACCAATTAAAAAACAGGACGGCGAGACTAAAAATGATTGTGAGCGTAATGCGGCAAAACGTTTTTTTGCTGATCTTCGCCGGGAACATCCTCATCTGCCGTTAATCGTCAACGAAGATTCCTTGAGTTCAAACGCACCTCATATTGCCGACCTTGAAAAATACAATCTCCACTAGATTCGGACTCTGTTATAGCCAATTCAAAATTTTATCCTTATAAATTTCACTTGACAGAATACAGAATTTTGACGATGATTTTAAGTATTTTGACCCCTAAAAAGGGAATCTGAATGTAACCGTTCAGAGGGGCCCCATATTTTGCAGACTCCTTAAGACTGTAATCGTTCTCAGGCGCTCCATATGGGCGTTAGCAGTGCGGCTCACTATATAAGTAATATGTGAGCCGGACTGATCACGTTCAGATGGAGGGCCTGTGAACGATTACATCTGAATTGATCTTTCGGCCCTCCGGGCCGATTGCTGCAAAAGCAATTATTTATCATCATCATCATCATTTCAGGGAATTTTTCAAGAAACCGATACAGAAGTAGCAGTGCTTATTTAAGATCTGAAAAATAGGAGGCTAGAGAGATGACCTTTGAAGAAGCCAGCAGAAGATACATGGAGGTGTTTGGAGAGCCGGAGACAATGATTCGGCCGGCAGGGGTAAAACTGATCCTAAAAGGGCAGGCGGTACCGGAAGGTACATGTCCACCTGAAGAATACCAGGGAACTCCCTGGTGCGGGGCGGTCAGGATCGCTGTTACTGAAGACGAGGTAGTGGTGATCAATAAAGATAATGTCGGCTGTACTGCCGCTGCCATTGCCCTCGGTCTTGTTGACCAGTATCAGACAGAACTGCTGAAGGGTAAGCGGAAATACACCGACTTAATGGATAGACCCGCTTCGCCTGCTGACTTTACAAATGGGCTTGTCTATGCATGCAAGGACACAGACAACATGCAATTCGCACTTTTTGGCAAGAAGGATACAGGTCGCTATGAAACACTGGGTGCGTCATTAAAAGCCGTCTCCGGCATGACGGGGATTCAGCCGCCTATTATGGATGCCGCAGTGGCTTACCCGGCCGGGAAACTAAATATTGCACCTGATGTGGTGATTCTGGCAGTGAAGCCAAAGCAGGCGCTGATTGTGATCCAGGGCTATAATTTCCTTACCGGCAATCGCTTTGAAATGAGCACCATCGGGATCAGGGCCGTATGCGCAGACATGACCGCTTTTCCATTTCTTAAGCAGAAACTGAATGGATCTTTCTTCTGTCTCGGAGCAAGGGCGCTCGGCGGATGGGGAGGTGACCTTCTGGGACTGGGCATGCCTTTCTCAACATTCCGGATGATGGTCACAGGCATGGAAAAATCAGCACACGGTTTCCCGTATAAGGCATATCCGTGACCGTTCACCGTTCACGGGTTCAGAGGTTCATGTAAAAACGGTCTTTCCGTTCAGGCACTGAGTAGAGGAAAATGGGAAAATTAATACCGCTACAAAAACTCATTGATTTTGATGAACTTCAAGCTATTCAGGACAGATTTGCAAGTACAGTCGGCACATCTTCTGTAATCTTTTCGCCTGAAGGTGTGCCTTTAACCAGCTTTTCCAATCCAACCGGTTTTTGTTCACTGATTCAGTCAACAGAGCAAGGAAAACAACGCTGTTTTCAATCCTTCATGGAGATGAGCCTGAAGGCACTAGAGTTAAAAGAGCCGAAAATTCTGTATTGCTTTGCCCATGGTGGTCATTTTGTCGCACCGATTATTATTGATGGTGTGCACAAGGGAACCATGTTCTCCGGTCAATTTATACCACTGGAATTTTTTCCTGAGCAGTTAAGGGATATTGAAAAGATAGCCAGGGAGATCAACCTGGACCCCGGACTACTGCTTGAAAAAGCCGGGAACATGCGCGTGGTTAAGGAAGACGTGGTCTGGAATAATTCAGCTTTATTGTTTCAGATAGTGAGTGTACTTGTAAAGCTGGGGGCGCAAAAGGCGGAACTGAGACGGGCAAAGGATGAACTGCAAAAGGCACATGACGAATTGGAAATCCGTGTGCAGGAACGTACTGCTGAATTGCAGCAGGAAATCATTGAGCGCAAACAGATTGAGGAGGCTTTAAGGAAGTCAAAAAGCCGTTTTAAGAGCATTGCAGAAAGCATGTCTGACTGGATATGGGAGATAGACAGAGACGGAGTGTATGTCTATTGCTCAAAAAACATCAAAGACGTCCTGGGATATACGCCTGAAGAGTTCCTTGGCAAGACTCCGTTTGACATAATGCCGCCCAGCGAAAAGGAAAGAGTTGGTACTAACTTTACTGAAATTTTCAAAAAAAATCGCTCTTTCCGCAATCTGGAAAACTGGTGTCTCACAAAGGACGGACAGCTTGTCTGTCTTTTGACCAGTGGAATCCCGGTGTTTGATGAAAAAGGAGAGTTTGCCGGTTACCAGGGAGTGGATTCTGACGTTACGGCCCGCAAGTGGGCCGAGGAGCAACTGAAAAAAACCAATCAGGAATTAGTGCAGGCCGTAGAGCTGGCCAATCAAATGACCGCCCGGGCCGAAACAGCCAATATTGCCAAAAGCGAGTTTCTGGCCAACATGAGCCACGAGATCCGCACCCCCATGAACGGCGTCATCGGCATGACGGGCCTGCTGCTGGACACGGAATTGAACGCCGAGCAGCGGCGCTA
>JAYEJK010000229.1:0-3173 GCA_034660535.1 Thermodesulfobacteriota bacterium
GGAAATGACATAAATAGACCATGCCCTATGGTAACCGATCACGGGGCGGCAAAAGCCCCGCCGGAGTAATCGTTCACAGGTGCTGCCGGTCTGCATGATAATGGCAATCAACTATAGCGACCACTATACCGGCTGCCGTGAGCACCCAAGGGCATTTCCTTCGCTGCACGCGTACAGGTAAGAGAGACTGCGAGACTCCGGATGCGGCGCCTGTGATCGCTTACGTTTGGTCTTGACAGCTGTTGTCAACACATCTATATTGAGGGCCTCAGATGATGTCCAGGCATGCAAGCACGACACACCATTTTAAAAATTCCTGACGGATTTTTGCCGGAGTGGTGAAATTGGTAGACGCACGGGACTCAAAATCCCGCGGGGGCAACTCCGTGTCAGTTCGATTCTGACCTCCGGCACCATTATAAAAACAGGCGCTTAGCTCGATTTGAGTTAAGCGCCTGTTTTATTTCTAATGTAATCGTTCACAGGCACCCCATCTGCACGCGCCCAACGGAAATGCCCTTGGGGTGCGATCAGTCTGGTTCAGATAGGTTTTCTAGTTCCTGTAGACGCTTTCGATCTTTCATAATCAACTATGGCCCACAACATTTCTTGAATTTCTTGCCACTACCGCAGGGGCAAGGTTCATTTCTGCCGACTTTATTACTTCTGACAGGTGGGGAGTCTCCCTGGATATCACCGTCAACATAGAACCATTGGCCATCTTCTTTCACAAAACGGCTTACCTCGTGAAGTCTCCATAATTTTTTCTTTTCAATGGAGGTGGCTTTAAACTCAACAACACCTTCATTGTCGGTTTCACCCCCTGCTTCCGTATTAACAATATGTAGACCGTACCATTCAGGAATAGTTGCAGGATCAATATTTGCCGGTCTTGTTGATGGATGCCAGGTTTTGAGTAAATATTTTACATCGCGCTGAACGTAAGCTGTGTATCTTGACCGCATCAGAGCTTCTGCGGTAATTGCATTTTTATCCCCTGACAGTAAAGGCTCACAGCAGTTAGAATAAGGTTCGCCGGAATTACATGGACAAGGCTCTCTATCAGTCATGCGCTATCCTCATCAATTTCTTCTTCATGAAGCTCAGATAAAATCTCAGCCTGGAATTCCTCTAGCGAAGCGGTGTTATAGATTAAACCTGACCATTAAATCCAATAAGTTCTCTTGATCTTGTCTATTACCTTTGAATCCGCAGTGAACGGCACATCCGGACTTGCCGGGTACGATAACCGGTGGCTGTCATAGAAAGGTGTTTTCTCAAGGTTCAAATTATAAGCCTCAACCATGAGAATTTCCAGGTTAACCACGTCCTCTATGTTATAAGCCAGCAGTGTTTCCAAGGCTTTCCTGTTACCGCTTCTTTTGTATTCCTGCCACAATAAAACAGCAAAAAAGCCGTCCACCCCGTCTAAGTCGCCACGGTCAAGTCCCAACTGTTTCTCACAGCCTTTGAGTCCTCCGGAGTAGCCAAGGCCTCTTAAAACGTACCGCAAATCAATATGGGCCTTGTCAATTTTACACCCGAAAAAGTTTTCAATAAAGGGAATATCGAAACATTTTCCATTGTAAGTAACTAAAACGTCGTATTTGCTGATGTCGGAAATAAAATTATCAAGGTTGTCACCATTGACGTAATAAAAGATATTAGTTCCATCGTAAATAGCAATGGTGGTGATATAATCTCCGTCGTCACCCAGACCAGTGGTTTCTATATCCAGGTACGCTGTCAATTGTCTGTAATGAGGGAACAATCGCCAGTGTTGGTTGGCTCTGAGCAATTCGGTGAAGTATATTGGGTTATCGGCAAGATTATTTTTTGATTGTTCCAGATGGTTACTGATTACATTAATCCTGTCGGCTGATAATTTGACAGAGTAAGGCTCTTTGAAGTCATCCCAGGCGTGTATACCGGCGGACCAGAACCGTTGCTCTGTTTTTTGACCAATGCCCGGGATATGCGAGAAAGTGTTGGTTAGCATAATTTTTTGCTGGATTTAGCGTCAAGCGGACCGAAATTCAAAAAATACGAGATATAAATAACATATAAAGATATTATGGTAGGATAAAAATAACATCTAAAAAAACGACAACACTGTTTTATTTTATTTCTGGACTGTCCAAAGTTTTCGAAGTTACGCTTTTAAGTCCCCCTTTGGCAAAGGGAGGGATTAGTCTTTAATTATTTCATATGGTTATGTGAACTTTGGGTAATTTCTCAATAAATGGTGGTAGCAAAACTTGAATATTCTTTTCTGGATTCCGGCTAACTGCATGCCGTAATGACGGACTTGGAGCTTGGATTGTCATTCCCGCTTATTGAGAACTTGCAACTTTGGACTCTTAAATTTTATCTGACAAATTTATTTTGTTTGGCAAATATATTTTCCCCCCACATAGTTCCAAAAGGGTGGAAACCTGGTAATTGGTGAATAACAATGAAATCTTTTAAAGATATGGTGAAATTTCACGGACACGCCTGCCCGGGCCTGGCCTTTGGCTTCAAAGTGTCGGAAGTGGCCCTGCAGCATCTTGGCGCCCGGTCCCTGGATGAGGAACTGGTAGCAGTGGTGGAAAATCGTTCTTGTGCCGTGGATGCCATCCAGATGATGACCGGTTGCACCATTGGTAAAGGCAATCTCATAATCAATGATTACGGCAAACAGGTCTACACCTTTCTGAAAAGACCGGAAGGTGAAGGAGTAAGAATCGCCGTAAAATGGGTGGGGCTGCCTGAGAGTCCTGAAACCAAGGAGATGTGGAAACGTTTTGGCCGGGGTGACCGCTCAAAAGAGGTCATGCGAGTTATCAAAACCAGAAAAGGGCGGAAAATGCAGGCCATTTTAAAGGCCGAACCAAACGAACTTTTTGAAATTCGTGCCGTAAACGAAACCCTGCCGGAACAGGCCAGAGTCTATCCCAGTGTGCGTTGCGCCATCTGCGGCGAAAAAGTGATGAAACCTAAAATCAGACAAGTGGCAGGGAATATGCTCTGCATTCCCTGTGCCGAAAAAAAAGCAAGGGCAGAGTAACGCACTGATCTACCTAGACAATCCGCCCCTCATGAGTAAATATTCGGCTTGATGCCGAAAATAGCTAACCCAGATAAACTGGAAATTTTTAAAGGTCCTGGACTCTGTTCAGTACCCCCCTGAG
>JAYEJK010000230.1:0-12371 GCA_034660535.1 Thermodesulfobacteriota bacterium
GCAAGAAATCAAAAGGGTGAAATATTTTTAAATAGTTACACGCAACTGTTAAGGTACTTATACCCCTCAGGGGGGTACTGAACAGAGTCCAGGACCTTTAAAAATTTCCAGTTTATCTGGGTTAGGTTTTATCGAAACAATCAATGAGAAACTTGGCATACTTTCCAAAGGACGGAAAATTCTTGAAATGATGGAGGATTTCATCTTAAAGAAGATATGGGAACCTATGTTACCAATTCAGATATAAAAAAAGACAATATAGTGTCAGAGAACCCCTGTTGTTGGGATGTTAATCCCTAGCTTTCGACTGGTTTGCTTGGCTCGGGCAGTCGAATGCACTGAATTTTGCCGTCTGAGCTGAATATTGCCCATTTGAGCCTCAAAATGGATTATGTGGCCTAGTAATATCAAGTACTTACATAACATGCAATAAGGTGTTCGGTAAGTATATCAAAGGTTTATCGTGGTGCGACCCCAGATTAACAGATTAAACAGATTACAGATTACAGACAGATTACAGGTGAATGTCGTGATTGGATGCCAGATTTCCATGTTCCATGTATCTATGCGCTGATGCGGTTACGTCCGTTACTTTTGGCGCGGTACATGGCCTTGTCTGCCGCCTTGACCACCTCACGCGGGGTCCTGTAGTAATCGTCTCGTTCGGCTACGCCGATGCTGACCGTTACGGACACTTTCTCCAGGGATTCTTTGGTTGTTGCCGATTCCTCCGGTTTTTTTCGGGGCCGCCCGGGTCCGCGCAACAGGAACTCCGAGGACTCAATCGTTTTTCTTAATCTTTCCACGTACGGAATAACATCCATAAGTGATACTGGAAAAATCAGGATGAATTCCTCGCCGCCGTAACGAAAGGCCTTGCCGCCTCCGCCAACCTTCGCAAGTTTCGATGCAACCATTTGCAAGACCTGGTCTCCCACATCATGCCCGTACCGATCGTTGAACTTCTTGAAGTAGTCTATATCGATCATCGCCACTGTATATTGGCTGCCCAGTTGAAGAAAGGCTTCCTCTAATGCCCTTCTGGCCGGCAGTTGTGTCAACTCGTCACGGTATGCCATGCTGTGGGAGGTCTCAATAACAGAAATCCCGAGAACGAGCCCGGCAGTAGCAAAAAAGAGCGGGGTTACTGGTTCGAACTTTGCAAACCCAAGAGCAAGAAACACCATGGCCAGAGCCCAGAAAAAGGTACCGGCAACGGCATCTCGACAAAGGATAAAGCGGAGTATAAGAAAAAGAAACGCCGCGAAAAAAGCCAGAAGCGCCGGCTGTGTCAGGGAAATGTGGGCAAGGGCCGGGACATCAACAAAAGAATGTCCAAGGATCCCGGCAAGGTCAAGATCAGGGTAACGGCGATGGGCAAGAGCAATGCCAAGCGGCTGCAAAAGGATCAGGCCGAGGCGGAATATGCCGCGCAAGGTTACGATCCCCCGTTCCTTTAACAGAGAAAATACCGCAAGATTCAGTGGAAGCAGAAGGGAAACAGCATTTGAAACAATATCAGCTATACGAAACTGGTTTGCAGTTGTATCGACAAAGAACCGCAAGGATTGGTCGGCAATCGCCAGGACAAGAAGGGCAAAAAACAGCCGGCTCTTGTTGAACCGCCACGTTAACAACGCTCCCCCGCCGAAAACAGCCCAGGGATAGACAGGAATGATCGCAGAAAGCGATTGCTCCGCGGCCCCGGTATGAGTAAGAATGGCTGCTGCCAGAAGAAAAAGGCTGCCAGGCACGAAAAATGAAAAAAGCGTCCTCAGCACGGATATGATCGAATCTCAAGGTTTTTCATTATTCATTCGCCTGCCTCGTCGCTCCGGGAGGCAACATGGATTGAATGACTTCCTGGTATTCATCTGTCCAGTTCATTCGTTTGTAAATATACGCGAGACAGAGCAGTGTGTTTGTATCATCCGGGTAAAATTTGATGTAGTCCTTGATAACATCTATGGCTTTGTTCCATTTCCCCTGTTCCTGATAATGTTTTGACAAAAGCTGCGTACCCCATGGTTGCCGGAACTTCGGCGGAATGCGTTTCAGGAGATCGCATGCCGCTGAGTTGTCACCGATCCGTAAGAATGAATAGGATAACAGTACCTGATATTTTGGAACCGGCCACTTGTGAACCATATTATCAAGCACCTCATTGGCCTCTTCGTAGTCCTTGATCACGTAAAGATAAAAAGATGCGAGTCTGAACAGATTTTCTTCCGTGGGATTCCGTCCGGCCGACTCTTGCAATGCCTCTTCATAAACAGCCTGATCTATATGATATGCGCACGACACCATCCTCTCCAGACAGGTCATATCCTTTGTCCCGCTGTAAACCCTTTTGTAAAAATCATACGCGGTGCGATAATCTTCTTCTATTTCAAATATCTGCGCCAGTTTTACAAGATATTCGTTATTAGACGGCTCTATCTTATTGAGCCTGAAAAAGAGTTTTTTCGCGGATTGATATTCATGCTCATCTAAATATATGTATGCCAGTTTGCGTATGATTTCCGGGTCTGATGATTCTGCACTCCCTCTTTTAAACCATTTTTTTTGTAAAACCAGATCATTCTGCCAGTGCGAAATCTCTATGGCCCTCTTCAAGCCCTCTGGCGACAGCTTGCCCTTGCGCCATCT
The DNA here is from genome assembly GCA_034660535.1 of Thermodesulfobacteriota bacterium. Taxonomy (GTDB): domain Bacteria; phylum Desulfobacterota; class Desulfobulbia; order Desulfobulbales; family DAOVYS01; genus DAOVYS01. The sequence goes on from JAYEJK010000230.1 coordinate 2,650, forward strand.
TGTTTCATATATTTTCAAGGCATCGGAATACCTTTTGTTCCAGACAAGGAATTTGACAACAAAGTCTTCGTTGCCAACATTCCCGGCAATTCTTATAACCCTTTCCTGATTTTCCCTGTTATCGGGATTTTCTCGCCAAAAATCCATGGACACGTTGAACGCGCTGTCCATCAGTCCTTTGTCCTTCCATTCAAGCGATAATGCCTCCGAGCCTCTCTCAAGCCACCTCTTGCGCAGGGTTTGATCATTCTGCGACCATGCAACTTCCATCGCCACCTTCAGGCTATCTGCCGACAGTTCCCCTTTGCGCCATCTTTCTTCATACATCTTCAGGGCATCGGAAAATCTTCGGTTCTGCACAAGGAAATCGACCACAAAGTCTTGTTTGCCTATATTCCTCGCAATCCTTATGACCCTTTCCTGATTTTCCGTGTTATCGGGATCTTCACGCCAGAGATGAAGAGACGCGTTGAGGGCGTCATCCAGCAGCTTTTTATCTTTGCAGCCGAGGGCGTAAAGGGCTTCAACAGTATCTATTACCGAATCAAAATTGCCATTTTCCCAATAGATATAGACAAGTTGCGTCAGGAGCTTTTTGCTTTCGTCGCTTTCCTTATCCTCAATTGCAGCAAGCCTTTTAATACAAATGGATTCCGCCTTTATGTTAAACGGCCTGGCCTTTTTTTCATCCCCGGTTTTTTTATAAAGCTCGGCCAGGGAAAGAAAATCATCAAGAGTCTTCGGTGTTATCCGCGAAGCTATCTGCAGGGCCGTTTTTTCGTCACCTAAGGCCACACAGACTATGAAAAGTTCTCTTGTCAGTTCCGCGTCGGCGACAACATCTACGGCTCGCTCAAGCCACTTCTTCCTCTGCTGAATGTCACCGGTCCACCTTGAGACGGTGACGGCCTTCTCCATCTGTTCTTTTGTAAAATCTCCTGAACTATATGCCTGATCATATAGAGTAAGCGCTTCATAAAGTCTCTGGTTTCCCAATAAAAAATCTATCAGAAAATTTCTGTTATCCTTTTTCTTCGCAAAAAAGATAACATCGTCCTGTCTTATTTTGTTTCTCGGGCTAAAACGCCAAAAGCCAATGGCCGTATCCATTCCGTCCTTCATTAGCCCGGGGCTGTAATATTCCAGGTCTAAAAGACGTTTTACAGTGGCCAGAAACTTATCGTAGTCTCCAATATAACGACAGAGTATGGAAATCCTGACCAATATCTCCCTGTTAAAATCCTGATCATCTGTCGCTTTCAGGCTCTTTTCGTATGCCGCTATTGCTTCCTTGTACATGGAAAGCGACTCATAATGATGAGCAATCTTCACGTCTATAGGTTTGAGCAAATAGCCACTCAATGTCATGCCCGCGAGAACGATAAAAAAAGTGGCTTGGAGAATATGCTTTCTTGAATACATTTATTGAAGATCCTCCCTGGCCCATTTCCATGAGATACCAAGGCGTTTTGCCTTTTTTTTGAACTCAAGCTTCTTGTCTTCAGACATTGGGGCATAATCCACGGCAAGGATCATTTTTTTGTCTCTTCTCAACATTTCCACTTTGTCAAACAGCCACTCAGTGTCAGTGTCCGTCCTTTTGGTCCAGCCCAAGTCCTTCTTTTGATAGAAAAGAGACTCTATAAATACGCCGCAGATGTCGTTCCTTATGTCATCATAAATTCCGAACCCCCTGTTTATAATCATATTTCCAGGAATGCTTTTTTTTATCATTCGAATAAGGCTTACGCCATTGCTATGGATAATCTCTCGCTTTTCCGGCATTAGATTCCCAAGGATTTCCACATTATCCGCAGTATCCACAAAAACGTTTTCAAATCCCTTTGACAGCAAAAACTCAATTTCCTTTTTTATTACATCCTCCCATTCAGGGGATGAGATATCCACGAGAAATGCCGGCCAATTCGCAACCTTCCGCACAATAGCTTGCGGAGGAAGAGAGGAAAGATAACCTGAGTTCATCTCGATCTCACAAAGGGAGATATACGCAAACGCGCGAGATATATCCCCTTTTACTTGCGCGTATGGTGATATGATATAAATATCATCATTTTCGTTGATCTCCACAAAGGGACGATATGTGATTTCAAATCCCACTAAAAAAGGCATCATGATGAGTCCAAGGAGATTAAGAAACCTGAACGGCCTTTTTAAAAATACCATACTCAAGCCTGCCAAGTTTTGAATTCAAAACAATCAACGAGAGAACAGAGGAAACCATACACGTTATCATAAAGCCCAGACCGTAGTATTTCCAGCCAAGTTTTATGGAAACAAATGTACACACAATATTCAAAATAAGAAAAACAAGGGCCAGCCATAAAATAGAATCATAATCATCAAGATATTGTATCAAAAGAATGCAGAAAAACCAGAAGGCAAAAAACATAGTTCCTATCATAAGATAATGAAATACAAAGGGATTTGTCCATGGGAGAGGAATAATAGCTGTGGATACGAAGAAAAGCACCACCATAACAACACCGCCGTGCACGAGTAAAATACGCAGCATAATATGCCTTACAGAATGAATAATGTTCACCTTTTCCATGGATACTTCCCGAAAAGGAAAATTGTTTAACAACTTGAATATGAATAATCGGAAGGGATCTCTAATCTCCTTTTTTATGCCCCTATATACTATAAACGACGCTATCATCATCAGACTGATAGCCACAAAAAATGGGAAGTCGTATTGAGGCGAGTACCGGAAAAAGGGATCAATAGTGGATTTGCCCGCTGTTTTCGAATACCAGAAAATAGGCTTATCTATCCAGAAACCCAGGTTAACTAAAAATAAGGCCAGTCCCGGCTTATACGCCTCGGGACGCATAAAAAATCCCCAATCCATTCTTACCGATTGCCGCAGATAGAGTTTCAGGATAAAGGCATATCCACCTGCAATTGAGATGGTAATACCTGCAATAAAAATAAGGGTAAGCCCCGGGACATCGCTTGTGCCTGTGAGTAAAAGAAGACCGATGCTTGTGCCCAAGCCTGTCAGGAACAGCCAAAAAACAAGACGCTCCTTATCAAGGGAATTTATCACACTGACGATGCACCACAGGAGTGAGAGAAGAGTTGTAAGGACAACAAAGGTTATTTTGTAATTGACAGTGACTGAAGACAAAGAAAAGATGACAACAAATGAGATGCACATGGAAAAAGACCCCATAATAGCAGATGATGCTATCAGGGCGTTGAAAATGGAATCAGTTCTTCTGAAAAAAAGTTCGTCCGCCAGAAAACGGTTGAGCACAGTATATACAGGAGATGAAATGATTAAAGAGAGCCCCGTTGCATAGGTAATCACAAGAAAAAACAGCGTGGAGGACCGGCCGGTGGCAAGATAGACCAAAAGCCCCATCACAGCGAGGCAGGAAATAGTCAGGAACCAAGGCCCGACTGCCTGGCTTGCCTGCTCGGTTTCCGTCATGAGAAAACGGGCAAGGCATGGCCGTTTAATGTGTTTCTTCAGCAAGAATGAGATTCCCGCCATTGAGTTCCTCCTGATATATATTAAAATACTGCTTGATAATTAGGTCTTCCCTGTAAAGCCGGTCTATCCTCTTTATCCCGTTTTCCCCGAAATCGCTTGCCAGTTCCCTGTCCTTGAGTATCTTCACGGTAGCCGCGGCAATTGCCTGCACATCCCTTATTCTTGCCACAATCCCTGCAGGGCCTATGCCGTCGTCAAGGCCATATACAAGCTCGTTGCATGCGCCCACGTCCGTAGTCACCACGGGAATTCCGCAGGCCATGGCCTCCATTACCACAAGAGGCATTGCCTCTTTGATGCTCGTCAAAACAAGGACATCCATCTTCTTATAATAATCAAGAACATTCGCTATTCCGGTAAAGCTAATGGTGTCATTCAATCCAAGCAGGTCAAGGAGTTCACTGCATTCCGTGTAATACTCCGGCTGGTTATCGGTCGGCCCTATAATCCATGCCTCAACCTTTTGATACTCCTTTTTGACTATTGCCATTACCTGCAGGAATGTCTTGATATCTTTTACATTATCCACCCTTCCCACAAAACCGACCATTCTGGGGTCTTTTGTGCAGCGGCTGCACCTTGCATCTTTAAAACGCGCGACTTCGATTCCATTCGGCACGACCATAATCTTCTCAGCCCTGGCCCCATATTCGACCTCAAGGGACTTATTCCCCTGATAGAGTGTGATGATCCGGTCGCAGGAATTGTATTGCCATCGGCATATGGCCGAAAAGAAATCGATCCACATCTCTTTGAGGTAAGGGTCCTCCAGCCAGCCGGCCTTCAAGAGTTCCATCTCTCTTTCCTGAAGGTATATTCCATGTTCGGTGATAATCGATTTTTTCCCGTCAATGGCCGATTTCAGACATGCCAGCATGCCGGCATATCCCGTACCCGGCGAGTGATAAATTTTTGAGGGTGGGAGCTTTTGATAGAGTAAAAGCATTCGAAAAAGGATGAGATGAATACTACGGTGGGCATAGAAATACTTCAAAAATCCCGCATCCACCCTCCGCTTCTCATAAATCTTTGTAAGAAGGGCAAATGCTGCTTCATCCTCAAGAAAATTCCTGAAAATTCCAGGAGTTTCATTGTTGACAAGATCCCTTATCAGAAAAAGACTCCCTTCAGAAAGTACCCCTTTCCTCCAATCCTTCATGAGCTGATAGAGGCTGTCGGACATACTCTGCCATTTTTTCCGTGAGAGCTTTGAAAAGGGATGTTTTTCTATTTCATCATAGTCAAACAAGACAAATTCCTGATATGACACGACGTTGTCGGGAAAGCTGTATTTCCGTTCCTCATGCTTTTTTTCCTCTGGGATCAATGCTACTATGGAAAATGTAAACTCCTTCATTTTTTCCATGAGCCATTGAAGCCAGGAAGAAACTCCGCCGGTAACATACGGGTAGCTGCCTTCTACAACCAGGCAGATGTCTGAACCCTTTTCCATGTGTGTGCCGCCTCTTTGACTTTGCCGGAGATATATGCGCCTTCAGTCGTTTCAATGGTTTCGTAAATGCGATTAAACAGATCAAGCTCCCCATGCGCCAGCGCGATCTCAAACTCGTAAGGGATCCATTTTTGCAATAGATAGTCCCCTTTTTCTTGCACTGCCTCATAGATATTTCTTGCCTTTGCAGCCTCTCCCGCCTCGAGAAGGTATCTCACGCTCAAGAGGGCATTTTCTTCGGAATCTTCCTGCTCAAAAGCACGAACTGCCCAATGGCAGGCCTTTTCCTGATAAAATGGCTTCATGATGGAATCACACAGATCAAGGTAGGGAATTTCGTGGTAGAGATTTGCAAGCCTCTGCATTGTCCCGGCATCCATGTTCTCTGTGCTCTCCACGGTATTGATGTCTGCAAGGATCTGATCGAGTTTTTTTGTAAGGATATCAATGGCCATAAGTACCATATTTTCACGAAAAGCGAGTCTTATAATATTTCGCAGAATTACTGCTTTCATGACCGTCCATTCCATCTCATCAATTCTCGAGACCAGCCTTAATGCCTGATCCGCACTCATTCCGCGAAGAAGAAAAGCCTCCAATGCAGGGATTGCCCGGCCTTCGTATCTCTTTTTCAGTACCGCAAGTATATCCTTGTCCACTCTGTCAAACAGCTCACCCCGTACAGGATATAAAGGATACAGGCGGAAAAACAGAACGATAAACAGAGAAACAACCGGCCCTGCCAAAGGGATAACGGCGAGAAAGACCAGAAACTTCATCAATGCCTCGGTGATCATTGTTTTACCAAAGGAATTATCGTGCTTTATCAATCCGTTGACTATCAGGTAAACGATCAGGATTGAGATCCCGTAAGCAGACAGGAAAGAGAGTAGATCAGGCAAATCCAAGATTCCATTGACGAGGAAAAAATAGACCGTAACCTCCGTAATGAACCAGCAGCACAATAGTAATAGAGAAAATACGTTATAGATCATTAGTAACCCGTCTTGTCCGTGGCTTCAATTGCAAATTGTGGCGCCACAACTTTTAATCTGTCAATGATGGCGGGAAGATTGCTTTCATTGGTCATGGACAAAAAAATGAGTATTTCTCCCTCATCAAGCATGAACATATCATCATAGATTCTCAGGCCGGAGGATATTTTTTTCATATCCGCTTCACTCATATCCCCCTTTATCCGCAAAAGGGCAAATGGAAGCCTGTGTTTTTTGTGGCTGGATATGGTCTCATCAAGGACTTTTCGAGCAACAGACGGCTGATATACAGTAACGGAAGTAAATGCGCTCAGATGTTGAAGTTTTTCTCTGTAAAGACGTTTTTCCAGCAGATATCTTGTCCAAAAGGCTGTTAGCTTCAAAAGACCTACAAGTTTCTCAGACATATTGATAAATCTGATCTCTTCGATCAGCAGGATATATATGAGTTCGTTTGAAACAGAGAAAATCGGAACGGCCATAATAAGGCGCTGGTCTATTTTCTTGGGGATGATTATCTCCCTCTCCTGTATCAAAACCCGCATGATTTCCGGCATCTCCTTACTCTTCCATTTCATATTTTCAGGCAGAGATGTAGCGCCAAAGGATGCGACCCTTTTGATGCCCACTTTCATATCCGGTTTGTAAAAGGCCGATTTTTCCACATGACAGTACGTGTAAAGGATATGAAGTATTTCGTTAAGAAATGTCTCGTGATCTTCAATAGTCCCTATTCTTCGAATGGCCTGATACAGAATCCGGGGAGATTCCACTTCAGTCAAGACCTGCTCAAGCACATCCTGCAATCCTCTGTCTTTTTCAGACAGTTCAATGAGAAGCCTGTCCATGCGCTGTTGCATAACCGCATTGGCAAGGCTGGCCCGGGTTATCTTCTGCTCAACGGCAGTCCTTGTGATGCCTGTCAGGACAACGCCCACAACAAAAAAACAGGCTTCCACGTAGTGCAGGGAAAGGAAGACAAGCACCTCGCCTTTTACGACCAAAGAGATGATCGCACCGGCGCCGATGGCGGCAGCGGCAATACCGTTTATGCCGTAATAGAGCGCAAAAACAAGGCTCAAAAATGAAATCAGCAAGTACACGAGGCCTTCGGAGATTATGCTCTGATAGTAAACAAGCCCTATTATTCCATAGGACAATATTACCTCAAAAAAGACTATAAACGGCTTTTTATCTATCTGTTTCATATCGCAATCCAATACCGAAATATTTATATAGACTTTCAGATAATTAATTTCACTGCGTTATCAGCCGTCGACGTATAACTAATACGCCTTCCTCCTTCTGGCCTTGTGAAATTAATTGTCTGAAAGTCTATAGCTTACAATATTGTGAATGGTGAGCTTCAAATCCACGGCTTACAACCATCAGCCCTGTTTTGACCCCCCCCCATACCTAAAAAAGTATCTCAACGCCTATATTGGTCCTCCATTCCCTATCTCCGGAAACAACATCGAGACGATATTCCGCACCTCCCGTGAGGCCGACATTTTCGTGAACACGGAGATCAAAAAAGCATCCGGGAGATAAGGCAAATCCTTCGTTATCTATGCCAAAGAGGTAGCCCATACCTACCTTGAATGCAATGTGGCCGGAATAATACTCATCTGAAACAGGATATGACAATCTGAAGGTGTACGAAGGCATATAAAAATGCTTGGCAATGTAAACCCTCTTATCAACATCCTCCTCATGTCCATTCTCCTCATGTCCCTCAATCACGAGCATATTAACTGTGTGATACAGCACTATCTTTTTAACAGACAGATGCTGGTCAATGGTGGCGCCGATATTAAATATATTCATATAACCCTGACGATAATCTGAATACTCATACTTGCATGATCCTGTCAGCATATCGGAAAATTCATAATCAAAGCGAAGAAAACCGCCTTTTTTCAAGCTGAATTCATCCATCAGCGCAGTGACTTCTCTTTCTACCTCGTTATAGTATCCCTTGATTTCCACAAAAGATTTTTTTATTGGATTAAAGGTCGTTTTAAAGCTTGCACCTGCATCGCCGTCATCAGTGATGGAAAATAACAGCTCAACAGGAAATTTTCTGGAGAAACCACTCATGCCCACGGAAAAAAATTCTCCACCGTCCATCCACAGATATGATGTTGTAAGCCGGTTGTTTTTGTATATGGGAATTTCGCCGGAAATAGAACTCCAGGGGATTGCTCCATATCCCTCTAGATCCACGATCCCGGCATCTACATTAATTCGGGGAGCATAGTGTTTTCTAATATTCGCTATTTTCTTTCGGGCAAGGTCTCTTTCGTAGGGTGTATAATAAATCGACCCTTCCACCTCCTCCAAAATGCTTAATGACTTTCTCCATTGCCCTCCCATGAGATAAATATCTGCAATAAGAAGTTGATCGTCCTTTGAATCCGCAAAGGGCTCTATCTTGGATATTGCCTTATCAAAATCCTCATTTTTTACAAGAATCTGGGCATTGAGGAGCGAAATACGTCTTTTGTCGTCGTCATTCAGGGCATTGATATCTTCAGGTCTTATTTTTTTCAGCAGGTTCCTGGATTCATCAAACCTCTCCATGCCGATAAGGAGTTCAACAAAATCGAGAATAAGGGGAATGGATTTTGGATGTTTTGCAATGGCGGCCCTGTATCCTTCATACGCTGTGCTGTGCTGTGCTGATTCTTTAAGGATATGCAGGCGTTGTCTTTCTTTGATGTCTGCCATTGCAACTTGAAGACAGAAAAATGTCTCTATGATTGAATAGATAAGAATGAATATAAGGGCTTTTGACTTCATGAATTCCTTACCATTATATAGATCGTTAAATAATTGAGTCATCCCAAAATTATTGTTAAACGATTGTCTGATTGATGTCAAGCGAAAAATCTTCTGATATCGGCACGTTGAAATCGCTACGGATTTATCTGGACACGACCAGCGTCTTGTTCTGTCCCTGCAGTAGAGATGATTAAATATGAGCAGCATGTTCTAAAGTGTCTACGATCCATTGATTTAAGCTTTTTCCTTCGGCCATAGCTGCACGGGCAATATTTGCATGATGATTGGAAGGTACACGTACATTGAATTTACCTGAATATTTCTTTTTAGGTTCAATATTATGTTTTTTGCAAGCATCAAGGAAAACTTTGAGAGAAATAGCACCTTCTTTTTTTAAACTTTCAATATCCTTAGCATAAAAATCGTAATCGTTCACAGGCCCTCCATCTGAACGCGATCAGCCCGGCTCACATATTACTTATATGGTGAGCCGAACTGCTAGCGCCCATATGGAGCGCCTGAGAACGATTACATTCTTAAGGGGTCTGCAAAATATGGGGACCCTCTGAACGGTTACTAAAAATCTGCACCTCCATTTAGCCCAACGAATTCACCTCTAAACATTTCAATCTCAGGGTCATACTTGATCACAGCATTAATATGATTAATTTTCATTAAATTCATCATGGTAACACCTCATTAGTAGCGACTGAAGGACAGAACGTCCGGTATCAACTGACCCGAGCAATATTACCGCCCAAGGTTATTCGCAGCTGTGAGCTTGGGTAACCTGCCAGGGTCATTTGGAAAATTGCGCTGCTTGGGGTCAGCTGGATACCTTTATTGTGTGCCGGGCACGGCACACGTTCTTAAGGGTGAGTTCATTATAGCAACTCGGGCTATAATGAGCAAGTCCCAGACCCAGCCTGATGGAGGCGAAGGGTGTAGCGTTATACCCCAAGGGCAGGCT
>JAYEJK010000231.1:0-3154 GCA_034660535.1 Thermodesulfobacteriota bacterium
CCGGTTTGACATCCCCGAAATCCTCACCGTAGCCCTGCTACGCTTGCGGTTTCGTGAATATCAAACCGACTAAATCCGCAACACATTTCGGATCGGAATTACCCAAGTTATTTCTTTCCAGACCCTTGGTGAACGATTACATGTCCTATAATCAAAATCCCGGACGCATCTTGCGCGAATATGGACTTGCTCCGAAAAAGAAGCTTGGCCAGAATTTTCTCGTTCACGAGCAGACCGCTGCGCGGATTGTTGGTCTGGCAGGAGTCGGGCCGGATGATTTTATTTTAGAGCTTGGCGTCGGCTTTGGCGCTCTTACTAAATCAATCGCAGAAAGGGCGGGAAACGTAATCGGCTTTGAAATAGATGCCGGGATTGTGAAATGGCATGAAAAAAAGGGTGAACTCCCGGATAATGTAACCCTGATTCACGAGGATTTTCTTAAAGCCGATTTTCGGGAATTGGCTGAAAAATGCGGCAACCATTTAAAGATTCTGGCCAATTTGCCTTACTCTGTTTCCAATTCCTTGCTTTTCAAGCTTATCGAATGCCGCGACGTTGTCAAATGGGCGGTCCTGATGCTTCAGAAGGAAGTTGCCATAAGACTCTGCGCCGAACCGGGAACAAAGAGATACGGCATACTTTCGGTGCTTCTGGGAGCATGTGCATCTGTTCGGACCCTCATGGAACTGGGCTCGGGGCAGTTTCATCCGCGGCCTAAGGTAGATTCCGTTGTAGTACGCATTGTCTTTGATCCTCTTCCTGATCGTGTCGCTCTGCTTCCCCCATATGACATGAAAATTTTCCACAAATTGGTGAAAAGCGCATTTCAGGAACGGAGAAAAATTCTTATAAATTCACTTTGCTCTTCCGGTTTTTACGGACTTGATAAGAACACCATCCTTCAGATACTTGAAAAATGCGGTATACCATCCGGAATCAGGGCGGAAAGGCTCACGATAGAAGACTTTGTCAAGATGACGATCGCTTTTTCTGATAGATGAGTGATGAATGATGAATTGGGAAAAGGAGAGACTTACTGATGCAGAATTTTGTGTTTTATAAGCCTACTAAGATTATTTTCGGCAGGGATACGATTCCACAGATCGGGAAGGAGACTGTCATGTTCGGCAAAAAGGTCCTTCTTGTTTATGGAAAGGGAAGCATCAAAAAAAATGGGATCTATGACCAGGTCATGCAATCGTTTAAAGAGTCTGGAATCACAGCGGTTGAACATGGCGGAGTCAAATCTAATCCGATTTTAAGCCATGTTCGTGAAGGAATAACGATCGCAAAGGAGAGCCGGGTCGAGGCTGTAGCAGCGGTGGGAGGCGGCAGTGTAATTGACAGTGCCAAGGCGATTGCTGCAGGCGCGGTTGTGGAACACGATGTCTGGAAATTTTTTCAGACAAAAAAAAGTATAAAAAAGACGCTTCCGCTCACATGCGTCCTCACCCTGGCCGCATCCGGTTCTGAAATGAACGGCGGCATGGTAGTAACCAATGAGGGGACTCTTCAGAAATTCGGAGTCGGCAACCAGTTGCTGCAGCCCCTGGTTTCCATTCTGGACCCGACAACAACATTCACAGTCGGCCGGGATTATACGGCATATGGAGCAGTGGATGCAATCTCTCACATCCTTGAATTCTATTTCACGACGCGGGAACCATACACACCTGTGCAGGACCGGTTGATGGAAGGGCTGGTGATCAACATCATGGAAAGCTGTGACAGAGTTATGGCCGTGCCTGATGATTACGATGCCAGGGCGGATCTCATGTGGTGCGCAACTCTTGCCTTAAACGGCTTGACCGCTTCCGGTCTAGGGAGGGTCGGACTTCCGATGCATCTTATTGAACATTCCTTAAGTGCAATCTACGATGTTCCGCACGGAGCCGGACTCTCGGTAGTGATTCCGGGCTGGATGACATATCGGGCCAACGAGAATCCAGCTAGATTCGCCCAATTGGCGGAAAGAGTGTTCCATGTGGAAAATGCGGGTGAATTAAAAATGGCCGAATGTGGTATTGCCAAACTTAAAAGCTGGTTTGAAAAGGTCTCCTGCCCTACGGACCTTGGAGCACTGAAAATATCTGAACAAGAGATTCCCCGTATTGCGGAAAATGCCCAGGGGCTTGCAAAGGTATGGCGGTTACAGGAGTATACCAGGGAGAAGGTTGAGGCGATTCTTCGTCTATGCACATAGAGCCGGGATTTGGGTCATAAAGCATTGCGGCTGTACTCAATCAGTTCGGCTGTAAGTGATCCGATCGTGATTTTGGCCTTGATCTTTACCGGCACCCTGAATTCGTCATCCGTGATCCATATTACAGGCTTTCCTTTTTTGTCGTATAATCCTTTAAATGTCAACATCGGTTTGATCTTGATGACCGGAACCTTGCCGAAAATGGTGGAAAGCGTCTCTTTTTTCTGCGTAACAATTTGTATTTTATGACTTTTTTTATCTGCAAAGACCGAAATGGCGGCCTTTTTCCCTACCTCCAAAGGCAGTGCCCTCGTGATCAGGAATGACGAATACTCATTGTGAACAGGACCGTCTATTTTATAAGTAATCGGTTTTTTGTCATTCTTGGTATAGGTAACATTCAGATTTTTCTGGTCATATAATGTTAATTTTCGATTCTTTCGATTGCCTTCGTTTTGACAAAAAAGATACCGGATTGGAAGCCTCCACGCCCCTGAGACAATAGTCTCAAAATGATCTTTGACAGGATGAAGAATGACAAATATGTTCGCCGCCCTGACATCAACCGTGATGGCGATCCTGTCGGGACAGGCTTTAAGTTGTTCAATGCGCATGACCAGTACGCCGACTTTAATACCAAGCCAGTAAATATTATACTTCAGGGTTTCATCACCTGGATAGATATTCTTTAAAAGCACTTGGTCCGGAGGTGGGCAGGCTCCTGCTCCGGACGGATCACAACCGGCTGACAGTGGAGACAGAAAAGAGAACAGGCAAATCAGACCAGCAAGTTGCCATGCAGTGAATAGGAATATTTGCCTTTTTTTCATATAAGGGCTCAAGTAAAAATAAGTTGGACAATATTGCGCTCAGATTTAGGTCGGATTGGGCCGATTGTGAGGTTACAAAACCGCAGGACTAGCAGCGCTAATTTGAGGATTTTGTAACCTC
>JAYEJK010000232.1:0-3152 GCA_034660535.1 Thermodesulfobacteriota bacterium
AAAATCAAAAAAGTAATTATAATTATACCCGGACAGGTTCTCGGCTCAGAGTAATTGTTTCATTTCATCAAGCAGCACACCAAACTGCTGAAGTGGAATAATGGCGCTCCCGAATTCAGCAGCTTTTTTACCAAGGTCCGCATCATTGGTCACAACGATTTTGGGCCGAGCCGGTTTCTTCTCGCAGCCACGATCCAGGTAGTCTATAATTGCATGGTCAGCCCGGTCCGGGTTGATTTTTTCTCCACCTCCGGAATAGATCTCCTTTACGTTGTCACTTCTGGCTGTTTCCGAATGCTCGGGCCCGTCAAAAAAAATTTTTACCTTGCAATTCGGCGCGCCTCTCAGGCATGACACAACAGTTCCCACCAGTTTTTCCCTTGCATTTCGGCCTGGTATTCCCTTATCAAAATATTTTCCGAAAATGTCCGGCAGATTGAACAGTATATTGTGGCCGTCAAGGATCAGGAGAAGTTCTCTATCAGACGAAACAGCCTTTTTCACCATCCAGGAGGGATCATCCGTTTCCCGGTTTTCCCTGGTCTGTGGGGCGTACTTGTCGTACATCCGTTCAAGTTTTTTATGGTAACATCTGTAAAGCCTTTTTAATTCGTCATCGCGTATCACTTTGATTGCGTCAATGTCATAGATGACGCGCCGGATCTTCTCTATCTCCTCCCTTGACGACGCCTCGTTGATCCGGGTTTGCATAATGAATGACAATTGTGTCTCTTCCCTGTCCAGATCAAGAAGTCTCCCGAGACGATCGATTTCCGATTCCAACTCACGGGCAAGGGATTTCAGGACGGGCAATGGATTAAATGCCTCCGCACGAGCCTTGGCTATTTTCTTTTTGACCTCAATCAAGTCTTCACGGCGTTGGCTCAATGTGCGGAGATTTCCGCTATGACGATCAATTTCAGCCTGCTTGTCAAGTGTGGTCTCCACCCGGGCCAGGAGATCATTTGACTCATTATGCCTAACCGCCTTCCCGGCCTCCTGCTCAGTAATCTCCGGGCCGGCCAGCCATCCACGGACTATTGAGGTCATTTCCTTCCGGATTCCTTTCCTGATAGAGTGTTTCAGCTCCTCCTGCAACTTATCCGCACGGCGTACGGCCTTGTCGAATTCATGAGCAACCTCTTTCCGCTCCTGTTTCTCATTTTTAAATTTTTTCTTTAATTCAGAATGCTGTTCAAGTGCCCTGTCGAGTTTTTTTTGAAGCTTCTTCTCCAGTCCGGACCGGGTGTTTGATGCCTGAATTATTTTTTCAAGACTTAAAATTTTTGTTTTCAGTTTCTTAATTTCAGCAGAGTTTTCTGCAAATTCCTGACTCACGCCCTCCTGTTCAATGCCGCCTTCAATAAACCTGGTCATATGTTTCAGAAACGGACCAAAATTATCACGGATCTCAAACAGGCATTGATCAATATCCGGCTCAACCCGAACGGTCCCTTTTGGCTCGTGACGAAGGAAATGGATGGCAAGCCTTCTGACATCTTTCCTTTCATCAACAAGCAATGATGCCAGGAACACAACCCTGCCGAATATGGCCATAAATTCATAAAAAAATAATGCAAGCGCGGTTTTTGAAAGAACAATTGTGAATTCCTGATTAATCCCTGCCGACGCCAGCAGCTCCCGCAGGTGCGGGTCAAGTTTTAAACTGCCTGAAACCGATTCGCGGATCCTCTGCCGAATGGTTTCAAGGTTTGCTTTTGTCGGCCGGAATCCTTTTGTTACTGTCTTGTGTAGTTTGAGATAGGAGAACAGGGGCTCGGCCGGAATATGGTCAACCAGCCCGGCCAGTTCGGTCGTTATCTCATCCGGGATTTTAAAATTGTCAATAACAGGCATATCGGAAAAAGGGGGGCAGAGTGTTTAAACCAACCTTAGCAATCAGGCCTCTTTTACAAGTTCAATGAGTACTATCTCGCTGTGGCAATTGAACCTGACAGGGATCCCCGAGGTTCCGCAGCCGCTGCTTGTATATCCTTTCATGCCCGCGTAAGACCACACTCCTTTGGAATATGATCTCCCGGTCTGGAGATGAGTGAAAACAGGTATTCCTCCAGGCAGACAGATTTGACCTCCATGGGTATGGCCGCAGAGATACAGATTGTAGCCATTGTCCGCTGCGGTATCATATATTTCAGGCGAATGTGCCAGGACGATTTTAAAATCTCCGGTTTCTTCTTCAAGAGCAGCTGTGATCTGTTCCGTGTAATAATTGCTGGGATCATCAATGCCTGTTACAGTGATATATTCGCCTTGCCTGTAAATTGTGACTGTTTCATTGGTCAGCACCCGTATCCCCATTCCCTCCATATAATCAACCATCTGGTAGGTATCGTGGTTCCCAAGCACTGCCAGAATCCCGTCCTTTGAATTTATTGTCTTTGCCAGTTTCTCCATAGGTAGCAGGATCTGTTTGAAGCTTCCGTGGGTCCTGTTTCTGTAATCACCGGTCATGACACATAGATCGTAGTTAAGGTTTTCAATTTTTTTGCTTATAGCGTCTTCGATTCCCTTAGTACAGTCCAAATGCAGGTCGGTCAGATGAAGAATTTTATATCCGTGAAAAGAGTCAGGGAGGTTCAAGAATCCGATTTGGATTTTGTTTATAACAATATTCAAGGCATTTTTGCGGCCTTTTTCATACAAACCGGCTGCCTTCAAAAAAAAGCTGAATACGTGTAAGAGCCTTTCAAAAAGCGTCCAGTAGCTTTTCCTCTTCCCTCCGCTTCGCCTGTGTTTGTGATCGTCAATCTCGAGAAATGAACGCGTGGATGCCCAGATTATTTTCCTCTCATCTTCCAGGGACAGGGTCTGTTGGATTTTTTTGAATTTCCCGTGCATTCTCATGTCTGTCATAATTTTGTAACTTTTCAATAAATGGTGGTAGCAAAATTTGAATATTCTTTTCTGGATTCCGGCTAACCGCATGCCGGAATGACGGACTTGGAGCTTGGATTGTCATTCCCGCATGTCTTTAGTGCCTTAGTGGTAATTTTCTTGTTTTTTGTGGCAGAAAAACTCTGAAGTTATATGTGACGCCTGCGGTGCTACATGTTTTAAGGCACTTATACCCCTCAGGGGGGTACTGAAAATAGTCCAGGACCTTTTAAAATTTCCAGTTTATCTGGGTTAGG